>NZ_DJLC01000225.1:0-3583 GCF_002434875.1 Acinetobacter sp. UBA6526
TTTATTTGAAAGGAAACTTTTAAGATCACTCTTTGTGCCTGATAAAAAATGGCGAAAACAAGAAGAACCTCAATTGAGGTTCTTCTTGTGATATTTGTGGGACAGCAGTGGCATCTGCCCTCTTTTTTATTTTATATATTTATTTTAAATCTTCTGCTTTTCAATCCATTGAATCGAATTCACACGGAATAACTCACAAGCACCATCACCTGTGTCGGTCGGCGATAAAGAGGATTTCCAAACTAAATCTTTATCTCGAACCTCAACCAACTCGCCTTTTAATTGTACCAAATCACCTCGCTTAACCTGCTTAATCTGCTGAGCAATCTCAGGATTGGCTGGAATGATGTGCATATTCGAGACCATTTGCATGGCGATATCTGTTGGAACTGGTACCTTATCCATTTTCCAATTTAGATAACGATCATATTGATTCACTGAAATGGTACGAGCAATCTCAGGATTGGCAAATAATCCCCAACTCACCGCATAGTCAATCGGAGAAAATTTCGCTTGTTCGTCATCCTGATACACTTTTGAACCTAAAATCCGAAAATTGCCATAAAACGGTTGTAATACAGAGATAGACTGATCTTTGGCAACAGGTAGCAATCCATTTGCAATGTTGTATTCAATATCGCTTTTAGATGCATGGGTCTGTCCAATTACAGCAACCATGCATAAACTCATCCATAGACGTTTTTTCATGGCTTATACTTCCTCAAAAATGTTGCTGAGTGCAAATAAATTAATCATCAATTTCATAGTATGCTTAGATGGTGAAAAAAAGTGCTTTTTTTAGTAACAATCAAAATCACTTTAGTCATATTTTTGTGCTTCTATTTTGCTAACTTATTTTTAAAAATCTAAAAAATGGATTTCCATGATTTATCAATTTTATCAGCGTCGAGTCTTTCCTCATCTTCTGAACCAAGTCATGCAAACTGCGAGTTTGATGGACAAGCGTCGTGAATTATTACTCCCGATTGAAGGCGAAGTACTAGAAATAGGATTTGGAACAGGTCTGAATATTCCTTTTTATGGCAACGTCGATACGCTCTATGCACTTGAGCCAAACCCTGATATTTATCACCTTGCAGTTGAACGTGTGCAACATGCACCGTTCAATGTAAAACATGTGCAATCTAGTGCTGAGAAGCTTCCATTTGCCGATGCATCTTTAGATCACATCGTATCAACATGGACCTTGTGTAGTATTCCTCAACTTGATCAAGCCTTAGCTGAAATCTACCGTGTGCTTAAACCCACAGGTACATTTCATCTGGTTGAACACGTCAAACATCCCGACTCAGTCAAGATTCAGTCCTTACAAACACTACTTACCCCGATTCAAAAACGGATTGGTGACGGCTGCCATCTGAATCGAGATATTGAGCGAAGTTTGGCTCAAGCCAAATTTAAATTTATCGAAAAGCAATACTTTGATGCTGAAGGCATTCCTGTGATTGCACAAAAAATGTTATTGGCACGCGTACAAAAAATTGATTTGGATCAGCTTTCTTAATCTTGAAAATCAATACGCAAAGTTTCGAATCGAATTCGTCCTTCACGCACCGCTTGAGCAATAGCTTGCTGTCCTTTGCTCAAGCGCGCCCCACCACTTTTAATATCTAACAAAATGACTTCAATATCTTCCGCTTCGCCATCTCCATCACGGAAATCGGTATATCCATCAAAGATCACATAATCAACTGGATCACCTAAGAATTTGGCGTCACTGGGTAAATACTGAAACTCAGGCAAGATCGGTGCAAATTGCTCAGCCATTTTCCCTTTGAGTACTGCTCGGCTAGTATTCACACTGCGTTTTTGCGCATCTAACAATGCTTGCTTATGTTCTAACTCTAGCTCTGCAATATATTTTTCGTATTCTGCTTGGATACGTCCATTTCGAGTATTGGATAAAATAATGGTCGTGATTACCACCCCAATACACGCCCCAATCAGCATAGCCAGCCAAACCGACATAAAAAACTTCCTTTACTGCAACCCCGCTATTTAACTGCAACATTAAACTTTTGTCATGTGTAACACACTCGTGTAAAAAAGATGCTAAGGTATAGCGGAATACGAAACATATGTTAAAAAATCTAAGTTCATGAAGACAATATTAATTGCGAATCAAAAAGGTGGTTGTGGCAAAACCATGACAGCGATTACCCTCGCTACAGCATTATCACAAAAGGGTTATAAAGTTGCGTTGGCCGACGCCGACAATCAAAAATCATCATTACAATGGTTGAAACAAAGACCTAATACGGTCGCTCAAATTCAAAGCCTTGATTGGCGTCATGAAAAATCTATCGGCGAAGCACCAAAACACTTAGATTATTTAATTATTGATGCGCCTGGTGCATTATCTGGTGAGCACGCTGAACAACTGATCAGTGAATCGCATGCCATCGTGACACCACTGCAACCATCTTTCTTTGATATTGATAGTACCCGTCGTTTCTTAAAACACTTACAAGACATCAAACGTATTCGTAAAGGTAAAGTTCAAATCTTATTGATTGCAAATCGTGTGAAACCGAATAGTGCAAGCTCTAAAGACATTCAGGACTTTTTTACCAAAATCGAGCAAGAACCTGTTGCATGGATTTCAGAACGTAGCGCATACGGTACTTTAGCGATGCAAGGCTTGAGTATCTTTGATAAAACACAGAAAAACTTTGTGACGATTCAGAGCCAATGGCAACCCGTTTTAAACCAATTGGTTGATGATCCAAGCGAGTGGTTTTAAGCTTTGCAACGAAAGGTAATCTTTTGATATTAAATCTTAAAATAAAGAAATGAAAATTTCACTATATGGCTTTTTCAGTTAATATGGATTGATTCAATTTCTAGCACTGAGAAAATCATGGTGCAACAATACGCTTCCACATTACAACGCGTTTTGCTGTTTGGACTGTTCTTTGTCTTAATGTTTTTGGGATTTAGTATTCTTAAATACTTTATTGTCCCTGTGCTTTGGGCAGCAATCATTGCCTATATGACTTGGCCTGTATATCTATGGGTACAACGTCGTTTTTTTGGTGAAAACAGACCTACTCTCAATGCTACGATTATGATCACTTTGGTCATACTCGTGATTGGAATTCCTTTTATTTTTGCAATTTTCATGCTGCAATTAGAAGGTCGCAATTTATATTTTAATTTACAAAAACAGCTTTTCTCAGGGCATGTTCAAGTTCCCGATTTTATTAAAAATCTTCCGATTATCGGCAAGGACATTAGCCGTACCATTAGTGAGTTAAGCAGCGATCCAAATAGCATCACCAAAAATGTTGCTGAATGGATTCAAAGCCATCTCAGTTATGGCCGATTTGTTCTCAGCGAAATCAGCCGTAATTTGGTTAAACTCACCTTTGCCATCATGACGCTGTTTTTCTTCTATCGTGATGGGCAAATGATTTTATCTCAGGTCAGCCGTGCCTTAGAAATGGTGATTGGCCCGCGTGTACATCATTATTTAGATACCATTTCTGAAACCACTCGTGCTGTGGTCTATGGTGTTGGCTTAACCGCTGTTGCACAAGCACTTCTTGCAGGTCTAAGTTAT
>NZ_DJLC01000130.1:0-14916 GCF_002434875.1 Acinetobacter sp. UBA6526
CCTTCAAGAATAGCTTTGTGCAACAAAGCCCTACCTCTTTAAAAAGTGGTTTTAATTCATCAACTACCTCTTCACGAGAAAATTTATACTTTATATCTAAAGCAATTTCACGAGCTTTTTTCAAGCTTAGATTCGGATACTGCCCTAGTGCTTTAGATTTTCTTTGGCCATTAACCGTAAATCGAAGCGACCAATATTTAGTTCCTTTCGGATCAATGATGAGTGATAACCCATTAGAATCTGATAATCGATATTGCTTTTCTTTAGGTAATGCCTTTTTGCACTCCACATCAGTTAATGACATTTTTTCTGCTCACTCATTTTGAATCTTGTGGGTCAAATTGTCCCAATTTTGACCCTTAAAAAGCAAAAATGGAGTCAAATCATGTCAGATGATATCGGATAAACAAACAAATAAAAAAGCCTTTAAGTATTGAACTTAAAGGCTTTTTTATATTTCATCGGATTGCTCCGAATCGAATTTTGGTGGAGATGGCGGGAGTTGAACCCGCGTCCGCCAGCACTACACTCGAGAATACTACATGCTTAGATATCGTCTATTGTTTTAACACTAAGTGACCCGACGAACAGGGTACAAAGTGCGATCCTCTAAGTTTGGTATAAAGCCCCGAGGCTTGACTCTATACGGACTTGTGTGCGTGCGCTTCGGTCGGGTTCCTAGACCACAAGTATTCTAGGAAGCGGACAAGCTGCCCTTAGGCAGCTAGAGCGTAAGTTTCGTCGTTTGCGACTATTTAAATGCAAATTTTATTTACGAGAGAAAATGCGCTCTCGGCATGCATCTATGAGCTTCATCACCAGCGTCGAAGCCAATAACATCCCCATATATGAACGAGCATCATAACACAAATATAGGAAATTTAAATCTAAATCTCTAATGGAATGTATTTGTGATTGAAAAGTAGGCATTCCAAACATACGGTAGTGAAATACAGAATAATTTACAGAAAATTTACGCCTTACTCTTATTTCAATATAGAGAATTTACGCAGTCAATTTCCATACTAATACCGACTTATTTTTTAAATGGCATGTGCTATGTGGGAATTTATTTCCGTATTTATCCTTGCATTGGTTTTAGCCTACCCATTGGGACGCTATCTTGCAGATGTGATGCAAGCTCAACCAATGAAAAGCGATCTTTTCTTTAAATGGATCGAACAACCAATTTACGCCATTTTGAATGTGAAACAAGTGGGTATGAATTGGCGGCAATATCTTACCGCGTTTGTCCTCAGTAATCTTTTTTTATTGGGTATAAGTATAGCGATCTTGATGACGCAAGCTTGGTTACCGTTGAATCCAGATCGTATTCCTAATATGAATTGGGATTTGGCAGTACACACAACGATTTCATTTCTAACCAATACCAATCAGCAGCATTATTCAGGACAAGCTCAATTGTCTTATCTGTCGCAAATGACAGTGATTGTTGGTTTGCAATATTTATCTCCAATTATGGGCTTGGCTTTGTTAACAGCCATGTTAAGAGCATTATTTTTACAGCCCAAAGATCAAGCTGCTGAAAATGTTGAACTCAAAAATGCGTCACAAATTAATCTTGGAAATTATTGGATGGATATGATCCGACCATTATTCCGATTCTTTATTCCTTTGGGTTTAGTTTTTTCTCTATTACTGACTTTTCAAGGTGTGCCATCAACACTTTCTGCTGGTCCAACTGCGCAAGTTTTAGATCGAAGCACTGAAGTTCAGACCCAGCATATTCCTCTTGGACCTGTTGCACCGATGGTGGCGATCAAGCAATTAGGTAGTAATGGTGGTGGTTGGTATGGTCCAAACAGTAGCGTGCCTTTAGAAAATCCAACGCCATTATCCAATGTGTTGGAGATGCTAGCGATCTTGCTGATCCCCATGTCGGTTGTGTTTATGCTAGGTCGTTTTGTGCAACGCAAGAAATTAATGTGGATGATTTTGGGCACTATGTTGTTGATGTCATTGGCTTCTACTTTATTCACTTTGTGGGCTGAAAAATCCTCCTTGATTCCTAATATTGCATTAATGGAAGGTAAAGACGTCCGATTTGGTGCTGAAGCCTCTGCTTTATGGGGAAGTTTAACCACACAAGTGAATAATGGTTCGGTCAATATGATGCATGACTCAGCTTCGCCATTAACGGGTTTGGTTGAGCTATGCAATATGCTGATCAATGCCATTTGGGGTGGGATTGGTTGTGGTCTATTACAATTTTTTATCTATCTATTTTTAGCCGTATTTATCGCGGGTTTGATGACAGGTCGTACCCCTGAATTATTTGGGCGAAAAATCGAAGTCACTGAAATTAAGTTATTGGCGCTGGTCATTCTTTTACAACCTGTGGTGATTCTTGGTTTGACTGCAATCGCCATCGCTTTCCCATCTTTAACAGGAAACTCAAACCCTGCATCGCATGGTATTAGCCAAGTCTTTTATGAATATGTGTCTGCGTTTGCCAATAATGGTTCTGGTTTTGAAGGCTTAGCCGACAACACTTTATGGTGGAACTTAAGTACCAGTGTTGCGTTATTAGCAGGTCGTTATAGCGTGTTGATCATTCCAGTTTTAATTGCAGTCAGCCTAGCAACCAAACCTCAAGCAGATGAGACCAAGGGTTCTTTACAGATTGAGTCGCCTACATTTGCGCTGACCTTAATTGGAATTGTACTGATTTTAACGCTTTTGCAATTTATGCCAGTGTTGGTGATTGGACCAATTGCTGATTATTTATCTGTAAAGATCTAGTGGAGCAAGCACTATGAATCACTCTAATGCGACACAAATGGATATCTTGAATAAAGAAATTATTCAGCAAACCTTTTATAAATTATTACCACAGCATGCCTTTAAAAATCCTGTAATGGCATGTGTATGGATTGGAACTGTCTTAACCATCGTGGCAACGTTGATGGGTAGCACCAGTTTTGGATTTGGTATTTTACTGAGCTTGATCTTACTGGTAACCGTTTTGTTTGCCAATTATGCTGAAGCAGTAGCAGAAGCCAAAGGACGTGGACAGGCATCTTCTTTACGCCAAGCTCGTGAAAACTTAACGGCAAATAAAATTGCTGATCTAAATGCTACTCCAATGGTGATTTCTGCAAATTTATTAAAAAAAGATGATTTGGTGATCATCAAAGCTGGTGAAATCGTGCCTGCAGATGGTGAAATCATTCAAGGTTTTGCCACCATTAATGAGTCGGCGGTGACAGGTGAGTCTGCACCTGTATTACGTGAAGCCAATACGGATCGGTCAGGTGTGATTGGTGGTACCAACGTTTTATCTGATCAAATTATTGTTCGTGTCAGTAATGAGGCAGGCAATAGTTTTTTAGATCGAATGATCGCTTTGGTTGAGGGTGCAAACCGTCAAAAAACACCGAATGAAATTGCGCTGAGTATCTTACTCAATATCATGACCATTACTTTTATCGTTGTGGTTGCCACATTACCGTTTATTGGTTCTATGGTGGGGATCAAAATCAGTCTGGTAATGTTGATTGCATTATTGGTCTGTCTCATTCCAACAACAATTGGTGGTTTGTTGCCTGCGATTGGGATTGCAGGGATGAACAGAGCCTTAAAAGCCAATGTATTGGCGAAGTCTGGTAAAGCGGTTGAGGTTGCAGGCGATATTGATGTATTGCTGTTGGATAAAACAGGAACGATTACCTACGGCGATCGCCAAGCAACAGCTTTTTACCCATTGGCTGGTGTGAGTCCAAGTGAATTACGCCAAGCAGCAATGCTCACGTCATTTGCTGACCCAACGCCTGAAGGTAAATCGATCGTGAGTTTAGGTAAAGAAATGGGTGAAAGTATCCGTGAACCTAAAGATGCAAAATTTATTCAGTTTAGTGCTTCAACACGGTTATCTGGAGTTGATTTAGCGATAGGGCAAAAGATTCGCAAAGGCGCAGTGGATGCGATTCTAAAATTTACCCAACAAGAGATTAAAGACAATATTGAGCTGAAAGCCCGTGTAGAACAAGTCGCTTCTAAAGGCGCAACACCATTAGTTGTAGCATCGAATCATACAATTTTAGGTGTGATTGAACTTTCAGATGTGATTAAACAAGGAATTAAAGAACGCTTTGCATTGTTACGAGAGATGGGGATTAAAACCATCATGGTAACAGGGGATAATCCTTTGACCGCAGCCGCAATTGCCGCCGAAGCAGGTGTCGATGATTATATTGCTGAAGCTCGACCTGAAGATAAATTAGCTTGTATTCGTAAAGAACAAGCCGCAGGAAAATTGGTCGCGATGGTTGGTGATGGAACCAATGATGCACCTGCTTTGGCACAAGCCGATATTGGTTTAGCAATGAACTCAGGAACGCAAGCTGCAAAAGAAGCGGGAAATATGGTTGATCTAGATTCTGATCCAACCAAACTGCTTGATGTAGTAGAAATTGGCAAGCAGCAGTTGATTACTCGAGGCGCTTTAACCACATTTTCTTTAGCAAATGATGTGTCTAAATACTTTGTGATTTTACCTGCACTATTCGCCGTTGCGATTCCTCAACTTAGTGTTTTGAATATTCTGCAATTGAATAGCCCAAGTAGCGCGGTGATTTCTGCATTGTTTTTTAATGCGCTGATCATTCCGATGTTGATTCCTTTAGCCCTGAAAGGGGTGCAATTTAAGCCTGCCAGTGCCTTACAGCTATTGCGTCGTAATATGTTGATCTATGGTGTAGGTGGTGTGGTTTTTCCTTTTATTATGATCAAATTGATTGACCTTATTGTGTCGTTGTGGATGTAGGAGTGCATCATGAATACATTAGAAAATCTTCCCTTATCGACTGAAGCACAATCCATTTTTCGATCTAGTCTAGGTTTAGTGCTAGTTGGATTCTTGATCGCAGGCGTGTTTTATTGCAGTGTAAGTGTATCTCTAGCTCAATTGTTATTTCCAAAACAGGCCAATGGTAGTGTTATCGAGTTAAATGGAAAAATTGTCGGGTCAAGCTTGGTGGGACAGAACTTTGTGAGTGAACAATATTTCCATAGTCGTCCGAGTGCTGTGAATTATAATGTGGATGGTGTAGCTGGAAGTAACTTGGCAGTGTCTAATCCTGAATTGCAAAAGCAAATTAAAGAACGAACCTTGCAGTTTGCTCGAAACAATCAAATCCTTGAGCAACAAGTACCACCAGAAATGATCACTGCATCAGGTAGTGGGATTGATCCAGATATTTCACCTGAAAGTGCGCTATTACAGGTGAAACGTGTGGCACAACAACGTGTTTTATCCGAGCAGAAAGTGAGAGATTTAGTCCAGCAACAGATTCAACCTGTTCAATTGGGCTTGTATGGGCAGGCACGAGTCAATGTGCTCCAACTCAACATCGCTTTAGATCAATTATCATCAACTTCACGTTGATAGAGCTTAGCCTATGCAGATCGACCGAAATAACAAAGCAGATGCATGGTTGGCGCATAGCCAACGTGAGCAATCTGGACGTTTAACCATTTTCTTGGGGGCGGCACCTGGCGTGGGCAAAACCTTTGCCATGTTGTCGAGAGCACATGAGTTGATGCGACAACGTCATCATGTGCTGGTGGGCGTGGTCGAAACGCATGGTCGAGCTGATACCGAAGCTTTGATTCAAGGTCTGAATGTTGTTCCTAAAAAGACTGTTGAATATCAAGATCGATTTTTAGATGAAATGGATCTTGATCAAATTCTGAAGTTAAAACCTGAAATTGTTTTGGTTGATGAACTCGCACATCGAAACGTGCCCAATAGCCGTCATGAGTATCGTTGGCAAGATGTGAATGAGTTATTAGATGCGGGTATTGATGTGTATAGCACATTGAATATTCAGCATCTCGAAAGTTTGAATGATGTGGTCTATCAAATTACGGGTATTCGGGTAACAGAAACCGTGCCTGATGCATTATTAAAAAGATTAAAAGATATTCGTTTGGTTGATCTGCCTGTACCTGAACTATTGGAGCGTATGAATCATGGCAAAATTTATTTAGCGGATGTTGCCCCACATGCCTTGCAAGGCTTTTTTAAGCCAGCCAATCTCACAGCTTTACGAGACCTTGCGATTCAAACGGTTGCAGGACAGGTGGATATTGATTATCGGGAGAAATTTGTAGCTCAAGGACAAATTATTCCGATTCAAAATCATGTGATGTTAGCCATTGATGGAACTGAGTTTTCAGAGGATTTAGTCAGACGAGCACATCGAATTGCCGAAAGGAGAAATGCGACTTGGAGTGTGATTTCAATTCAAAAAAGCAAAATTGAAAACAGGCAAACTTTTGCTGTCACTAAAGCGTTTAATTTGGCACGTAAGTTAGGTGCAGATACCTATTTACTGTATAGCAATCAAATCGCAGCAACGATTTTACAGGCTGCCTATGATTATGGTGCATCTAATATTTTATTGGGCAAGAGCGCTAAAAAATCATTATGGCAACGCTTATCTTCAGATCATATTGCTGATCAGCTTTTAGAAAAACAACATCCTTTTGAGATTACTTTTGTTCAGCCGTTAAAAGCCAAAAATAATGAATCTAAAACGCGAATAGATAACTCAACCTCTGATTGGTTAACGCAAGGTTTTGGTTTCAATCCGCGTGAGATCACGGAAAGTATTTTAATTGTATTACTCGGTTTTCTTGTTGCACTGGTGAGTGATCACTTTATTGGTTATAGCGAACTGGCTTTGATTTTTGTGGTGACAGTGCTGATTGTTGCGATGCGGACAAGAATGCTGATTACGATTATGAGTGTCTTGATTTGCTTTCTACTTTATAACTATTTCTTTATTGAACCACGATTTACCTTTCGAATCAGTGCCGAGCGTGGCGTGATGACGATTATTATGTTTATCGTTTCTGCTTTATTAGTAGGACGATTGGCCAATCAACTACGCGCTCAAGTACTGAGTTTGCGCGCTGCAAATTCGATGTCACTCCAATTGCAAGAGTTAGAGCGGAAGTTATCCACTTGTGTTGATATTGAGCAAGTTTTAAATATAGCCAAACAGCATTTGGAAAGTTCACTCAATGCTTCTGTTTGGTTGAGAGTGAGTGGACAATCAGTAGGCGATACATTAATTTTGAATGAAAAAGATCAAATAGCAGCAGATTGGACACAAAAGAACGCTAAACCATGTGGGCGTTTTACCAATACTTTGACCAATTCAGAATGGTGGTTTAACCCAGTAAATTTAGTGGCAGATTTTGGTGTGGTTGCCATTCGATTTAACCGTAATTTGCAAAGTATTCACTTCGAGCAGCAACGTTTGGCTGAGTTAATGATTGATGATATTGCACAAACGCTTTCTAGGGTGCAGCTATCGTTGCAGTTGGAAAATTCTAGAGTCGTTGCTGAAACTGAAAAGCTTCGTTCTGCTTTATTGTCATCTGTATCACATGATTTGCGTTCGCCGTTGGCTGCAATGATTGGTTCAGCAGATACGCTGAAATATTATGGCGAGCAAATGCCTGAGACCGATCGCCATGAATTATTAGATACCATTCATATAGAAGGTGAGCGCTTAGATCGCTATATTCAAAATCTTTTGGATATGACGCGTTTGGGTCATCAAGGATTAACACTCAGTCGTGCGTGGATTGGCGTTGATGAGTTAATTGGTTCTGCAAGTGAACGTTTAAAACGATATCAACCGCATGTGAGCATTAAGATTTCATTTGCTGAAGAGCTACCTGCGTTATATGTACATCCTGCTTTAATTGAACAAGCTGTTTTTAATGTTTTAGAAAATGCAGCCAAATTTTCTCCAGAAAATGTGCCTATAGAAGTGAATATTCAGCAGATCGAAAGCTATTTACAGATCGAGATTGAAGATCAAGGTGTTGGTATTCCTGAAGATGAGTGTGAGCAGATTTTTGATATGTTCTATACCATGCAAAGGGGAGATCGAGGTAAAACAGGAACAGGGTTGGGTCTTTCAATTGTAAAAGCGATTATTGGCGCGCACATGGGGAGTATTGAAGCTTTTAGTGGGAAACATGGTCAAGGCACTTTAATTAGAATACGATTACCTTTACATCAGGATTAAAATGATTTCATGCCTCATACATTAAACGCCCAAGCTTCAATTCTTATTATTGATGATGAACCACAAATTCGAAAATTTTTGGACATTGCTTTGCGCGCGCAAGGCTATAAAGTGTATGTGGCTGAGAATGGTATGAAAGGACTTGAGACTTTGGCGAGTCGAGGTGCAGATTTATTGATTCTTGATTTGGGTTTACCTGATATGGATGGTCAAGAGGTTTTGACTGAGTTAAGGCAATGGTCTGACATTCCTGTAATCGTACTTTCTGCGCGTCCTGATGAAAATCAAAAAATTAAATTGCTTGATGCTGGCGCGAATGATTATGTCACGAAACCATTTAGCATTCAGGAACTGTGTGCACGCATTCGAGTGATGTTTCGCAATAAACCGCAACAGGTTGAACAGAAAATTGTCTTTGATGATGGTCAATTATCTGTGAACGTGGCTGAACATATGGTTAAGTTAGCGAATGAAGAAATTGTTCTCACCAAAAAGGAATTCCAGCTTTTAGCACTACTGATTCGCCATCAGGGTAAGATAGTTACGCAGAAACAAATCATGACCGAGTTATGGGGTGTTAGCCATGAAGAGGATACCCATTATTTGCGAATTCTCGTCAAAAAACTCCGAACCAAAATCGGAGATTCAGCACTCACACCCGCTTATATTTTTACAATAGCAGGCGTTGGATTACGCTTTAAGGAAAGCTAAATAAGAACTCATAATATTTTAGAATAATAAAAAATTAGTCGAAGATAAAATAAATGAATTTTATGTATCTACTTAAATAATAAAATATTTATTCAAATGAAACTCTTTTCAGATCATTTTTATTGCCTAATTTTTTAAATTTTTTTTAATTTTTGCTGAATAGAAATTAACTAAAGAGAAAATTTGAGGAATCAGTAACCTCAAGCATAGGAATAGCCAATTCGGATTTTTACTAAATAACATTAACCTGAAGTTAATGAACTGCAATTGGGGTTGATTGATTGGAAACTTGAAAAAGCTTTTTATAAGAGAAGATCAAGACATAACCAAGGAAATACACATGGAAGGTTCTGTTCAGCATAAAGAACGACTTTGGACAAAGCGTCGACATAGTAAACAACTAAAATTGGAAATGGCAAGCAAATACACAGATGGTGTGGTCATTCCAACAGAAGATATTATCAAAGTTTTAGAAACGCTGATTGCTCCTGGAGATCGAGTTGTTTTAGAAGGGAATAATCAAAAACAAGCCGACTTTTTATCTCGTTCTTTGGCAAAGGCCAATCCTGAAGTTTTACATGACTTGCACATGATCATGCCAAGTGTGGGACGTGCCGAACATTTAGATTTATTTGAAAATGGAATTGCTCGAAAACTCGATTTTTCTTTTGCAGGTACACAAAGTTTACGTATTAGTCAGCTGCTAGAGGATGGACTGCTTGAGATCGGTGCGATCCATACTTATATCGAACTGTATTCACGTTTATTGGTTGATCTGATTCCTAATGTCGTGTTATCGGCAGGTTTTATGGCAGATCGACAAGGGAATATTTACACAGGTCCAAGTACGGAAGATTCACCAGCGCTGATTGAGCCTGCGGCTTTTAGTGATGGCATTGTAATCGTACAGGTTAATGAACTTGTAGATGATGTGACTGATTTGCCAAGAGTAGATATTCCAGCATCTTGGGTCGATTTTGTTGTGGTTTCCGATAAACCTTTTTATATCGAACCATTATTTACACGTGATCCTAAACACATTAAACCAGTGCATGTCTTAATGGCAATGATGGCAATCCGAGGTATTTATGAAAAGCATCAAGTGCAGTCATTGAATCATGGTATTGGTTTTAATACGGCTGCGATTGAGCTGATTCTACCAACTTATGGCGAGTCATTAGGCCTAAAAGGAAAAATCTGCCGAAACTGGACGCTCAATCCACATCCAACCTTAATTCCAGCAATTGAAACGGGTTGGGTTGAAAGTGTGCACTGCTTTGGTACAGAACTCGGTATGGAGAAATATGTCGCTGCGCGCCCAGATATTTTCTTTACTGGTCGAGATGGTTCACTACGCTCCAACCGAATGATGTGTCAGCTTGCAGGTCAGTACGCCGTCGATTTATTTATTGGCGCGACTTTGCAAGTAGATGGTGATGGGCATTCATCAACTGTAACGAAAGGGCGCTTAGCGGGATTCGGTGGAGCACCGAATATGGGACATGATCCTCGTGGGCGTCGTCATGCAACGCCTGCTTGGATTGATATGCGAGTCGCAGGAAATACGGATACAGATACGTATTTAGCCCGTGGTAAAAAGTTAGTTGTTCAAATGGTTGAAACTTATCAAGAAGGTGGTAAGCCAACATTTGTTAAGACTTTGGATGCTGTGGATGTGGCTAAGAAATCAGGAATGGATTTAGCGCCAATCATGATTTATGGCGATGACGTTACGCATTTATTAACAGAAGAAGGTATCGCCTATTTATACAAGGCGCGCAGCTTAGAAGAGCGTCGAGACATGATCGCTGCGGTTGCTGGGGTGACTGAAATTGGACTAAGCCAAGATCCTAAAAAGACACAAAAACTACGCCAAGAAGGGCTAGTTGTGTTCCCTGAGGATTTAGGAATTCGACGAACAGATGCGACACGCGAGTTGTTAGCCGCAAAAAATATTGCTGATTTGGTGACTTGGTCAGATGGACTATATGAGCCTCCTGCAAAATTCAGGAGCTGGTAATGAATGCAATCCTAAAAACAACCAGTTTCTTCAGTACCTCAGAGCATCTTGCTGATATGGCAGTTGCGGCATTGTTAGATGAAGTGAATCTAACCCCAAAACCAGCACTGGTTGATCAACGTGGAAGCGGTGCTCACGATGACCTTACGCTTGAGCTAATGGAGCGATCTGCACGCAGTCTAGCACCTATGTTCAAAGCAATGGCAGAAGCAGCAGAGCATCATGGACAGGTTTGTCAGGCGTTAAGAGAAGACATCGGGCAATTGGGTCGACAAGGTGAGCAACGCATGTTGCAAGTCACACAAGGTGTAAATACTCATCGAGGGGCGATTTGGTCGATTGGACTTGTGGTGACTGCTACAGCACTCAGAGTTTTTAATAAACAACCATTTTTTATTGAAAATATTTGCACGACAGCGAGTGAAATTGCACTGATCGAAGATCGTTTCGTTCCTCAACAAAAGACGAGTCATGGTGAGAAAGTTAGACAGCAATTTGGTGTAAATGGCGCTAAACAACAGGCTCAACTTGGTTTTCCAATGATCATGCAACATGGTTTGCCTCAGTTAAGAGATAGTCGCGATCAGGGGGGTACAGAGTCGGAAGCACGCTTAAATGCCCTCATTTCGATGATGGCACAGCTTACGGATACCTGTGTGATTCATCGTGCTGGACTGGATGGTTTGAACAAAATGCAATTAGGTGCTCAACAGATTTTAGCACTAGGTGGTTGTTCAACTGCTCAAGGAAAACAAAGGCTTGAAGAACTAGAGCGCGACTTATTAGCCATTCGGGCATCAGCGGGCGGAGCGGCAGATTTATTGGCCACGCTTTTGTTTCTCGATGAAGTTGAACAATACAACTGAGTTCGATAACAGGGAATATATCAATGGAAATACTTAATTTTGAATTTACAGCGAGTCATTCGCCAGACAAATCAGCTTTAGTGGGCTGTGTTGGCTCTGGTGATTTAGAAATTTTGATGGAACCAAGTCATTCAGGCAAAACCACCATTCAAGTGATGACATCGGTTGATGGCAGTGAACAACGGTGGAAAAATTTATTCGATCGCATTTTTTTAGAATCAAATACACCCGCAGTTCATATTGATATTCATGATTTTGGTGCGACGCCTGGTGTGGTGAGATTACGTTTAGAGCAGGCTTTTGAGGAGGTGCAACGTGGTTGATATTGATTACTTACTCAGCAAGCAAAGCTTTATTGAGCTAGATGCGCGTGAACGGGCTAAATCTTTGTTTGATCAAGGTAGCTTCAAAGAGTTACTTGATCCTTTTAGTCGTATGATGTCGCCGTGGCTACCGAAGCAAAATATTGTTCCTCAAGCCGACGATGGTGTAGTTGTTATTAAAGGAACGATTCAGCAAAAACCTGTGGTAGTGATTTCTATTGAAGGCATGTTCCAAGGCGGCAGTTTAGGCGAAGTTGGTGGTGCTAAGATCGCTGGTGCTTTGGAATTGGCGATAGAAGATAACCAAAATAATATTCCTACTACTGCGATTTTGTTACTTGAAACAGGTGGCGTTCGTTTGCAAGAAGCGAATTTAGGACTCGCCGCGATTGCTGAAATTCAATCCGCGATTGTGGAACTCAGACAATATCAACCTGTGATAGGTGTGGTGGCTGGCAGTGTGGGATGTTTCGGAGGAATGTCAATTGCAGCAGGTTTATGTAGTTACTTGATCATCACGCAAGAAGGTCGTTTAGGGTTGAATGGCCCCCAAGTAATTGAACAAGAAGCTGGTAGCAATGAGTATAACGCCAAAGATCGACCATTTATTTGGAGTATCACGGGTGGTGAACAACGTTTTGCGAGTGGGCTTGTTGATGCATTTGTTGAAGATGATCGTGAGCAAATTAAGCAACAAATTATTAGTTTTATAGCGCAAGGTATTCCAGCTGTGCAACGCAGTACACAAGCTGAATTTTATCTATCTAAGCTTACTCAAGTGGATACCTCTCAACAGATTTCACCGACTGAAGTCCAAGAATTATATCGAGGAGAAAAAGCATGAACATGGATGTAAATGCAATTAAGAACTCATCAAGAGGTCGACACTGGTTTGGTGCTTTAACAGATCAGTTTCAGGCAGTTGATAGCGGAATAGCATCGTTGCTTATTGCTGATGGACAACTAAATGGTAAACCGACTCGTGTTTTTTGTGTCGTGAATAATGAACAGAATCTATATCCAAGGGCACGTCAAGGTGAGGTTGGATTATTAGAAGGATGGTCATTAGCTCGTGCGGTTGATCAGGTCATTGAAGCTGATCGAGATCGTGCAGAAAAACGCGGAATCCTATGTATTGTTGATGTACCAAGTCAGGCTTATGGTCGTAGAGAGGAAGTGCTCGGTATTCATCAAGCGCTTGCAGGAGCTGTAGATAGCTATGCGTGTGCCCGTTTAGCAGGTCATCCGATTGTTAGTCTGCTGGTTGGAAAATCAATGTCAGGTGCATTTTTAGCACATGGTTATCAAGCAAATCGTATTCTCGCCTTAAAAGATCAAGGTGTGATGGTACATGCGATGGGCAAAGAGTCTGCGGCACGAGTGACTTTACGGACCGTTGAGGAGTTAGAACGATTAGCAGCCAATATTCCACCAATGGCGTATGACATCGAGAGTTATAACTCTTTAGGATTGTTATCAGACTTTTTAGACGTGAGTAATGCGGATCAACCTTCTGTTTTAGATATTCAGCAAATACAACAGGCATTAACAGCAGCATTTGAGGATATTAAACAGCAAGGAACCCATGATCTAAAAAATCGCTTGAATGCTGAAAATCGTAGTGCATCCAAACGCGTGCGTGAACTGTTACGTGAGCAATGGTCATGATCACTTTCCAACCTCACGATTTGCTGTGGGGAATGACTCCAGAACTCTTGCCAGATAATGTGTCGCAATGGGTGGTTGAAGCTGTGTCTGAGCAAAGACCCGTGGTGGTTAGACGTGCAGTGACCAATCCTAGAAATATTGCGGTTGGGATACGCGGTAAGCAACGGAGCCATCGGTTGGCATTAGAAATGCCAGTAAACGCCATAACCAAATGCGTGAAACCTGAAAGTTTAATTGATACAGATTTGAGCCAATTTCCACATCTTCAGGGGAAATTAGCCGCTGTTTATAACTTGATGCAAGGTTTAAATTTGTCATGGGGATATACGGGAAGCGTGGGGTTTGAACTGGCAACTGGGCTGAAAACGGTGAATGAAAATAGTGATATTGATTTATTAATTCGCGCTCAAGAACCAGTTTCAAAGTTGGATGCTCAAAATATCTTAGGGCAATTAGATGAATTGAATATGAAGCTCGATGTGCAGTTACAAACTCCACAAGGTGGTGTTGCATTGAGAGAATGGGCAGGGACAACAGGGAATGTCTTACTAAAACGCAATGATAAGGCTGTTTTGATAGACAATCCTTGGGGCTGAGGGAATAGCAAAATGAGCTCGATATGGGTATATCCAGGGCAAGGTGCTCAAAAGGTCAATATGTTGCACGATCTTCCGCAACATCCTTTGGTTAATCAGTACCTTGAACAAGCCTCTGATGTTTTGAAAGAAAACGTCATGTTATTGGATCAAGCTGAGGCTTTAAAGTCTACTTATTCAGTTCAACTTTGCTTATATATCGCGGGTGTTGTGAGTTCTGCATTGTTACAGGAACAAGGATTTCAACCCAAGTTTGTCGCAGGTTTATCCATTGGCGCTTGGGCAGCTGCAACAGTAGCCAATGTCATTCAGTTTGAAGATGGTGTGCGCTTAGTTGCGAAACGTGGTCAATTGATGCAGCAAGCTTATCCAAGTGGATATGGAATGACGGCCATCATTGGCGCTGATCGCTCTCAGGTTGAAAACTGGGTTTCAGAGGTTCATGAGCAAGATGCAGAAGTTTTTATCGCAAATCTAAATGCCGAAAATCAAATCGTAATTTCGGGATCATTGGATGCTATGCAACGGGTTGCATTATTGGCAAACCAACAAGGTGCAACAACGAAAAAAGTAGAGATCAGTGTGCCATCACATTGTGTGTTATTGGAAAAACAAGCACAGCAGCTCGCTTGCTTCGTGGAGGGAATCAATTCACAGCAACCT
>NZ_DJLC01000188.1:0-33054 GCF_002434875.1 Acinetobacter sp. UBA6526
TACAGCGTTTAGATCAGATACAGCAACGCCAAAAAGGTGGAACACTGCTAGGTGCTGGAATTATGGGGGCAGTTTCAGCCCTGATCGTTGGCCCGTGTATGAGCGCACCATTAGCAGGAGCTTTGCTCTATGTCTCTCATCTTGAACACAGCCTACTTGGTGGTTTCTACCTGTTTTTACTTGGCCTTGGGATTGGGATACCTTTATTTATCGCTAGTGTCTTTGGTGCTAAATATTTACCTAAGCCAGATTTATGGATGGATCGGTTAAAGTTTAGTTTTGGCTTTATCATGTTGGCAATGGCAGTGTATTTTGCTCGTCCTTTATTGCCTTTAACTTTGTACTATGTAGGACTTGCCTTAATTCTGATTGTAATGGCGGGATATTTACTTGGTATTTTACGCCATGTTATCCATATCTCTTATAAAGCTGCCATTCTGGTTTTGATCTGTGGCTGTGCTGTGAGTGGTATCTGGCATATCAATCAAGCGATTGCAAATGTCAAGACCACAGAAAGTAAGTCTCTTCAATCGTGGATCATTGTTAAAAATCAACAGGAGCTGAATCAGGCGTTAGCCACACATTCTAAAGATCGTATAGTACTTGATGTCTATGCTGACTGGTGTGTTGCTTGTCAGCCTATCGAAAGAGATGTTTTACCAAGAGCTGACGTTCAGGATGCATTAAAAAATGTGACCCGTATTAAGTTGGATTTAACCCAGTATGAAGGTTCGCAAGACATTATTCTAAAAAAGTGGCAGATTCTTGGTCCACCGACTGTATTGTTTCTTGCACCTAACCAGAAAGAGCAGCGTGATCTTCGTCTCACAGGTACTTATACCGCATCACAACTAATTCAGAATATTCAAAAATTAAATGAGGAGAATCAACCTTGATTTCTTCTCAAGCTTTGCATCTCGGTGTTTTTACACTCCCGTGGTCACTATTGATTTTACTGTCTGGACTTGTTGGCATATGGTTCATTGGGAAATATTTTAAGCAACGTCATCAATGGAATGATTCAACTTGGCAGTGCTATAAGGATTCCTTATGGACTGCACTATGGAGTGGCTTGTTTGCCGCAAGACTTGTATTTGTGCTAATTCATGCTGATTTATATTTGGCCCATCCAATAGATATCCTTAAGGTTCAGGATAAAGGATTTAACCTTTATGCAGGCATCATTGCGGGTAGTGGCTGGTTTGTCTGGAAAAATCGCTTATTAAAAGTGCCTGTATTGGTAAGCAGTTTTCTATTGTTTATCACAATACAGTTTGTGGGAATCAATCTACTCAACTATTGGAATGCACAGCAACACTATCCAGATTTAGCATTTAACGATCTCAAACAGCAACCACAATCACTGACTCAATTTATTGGTAAACCTACTGTCGTGAATTTATGGGCGAGTTGGTGTCCGCCTTGCCATCGTGAAATGCCTGTACTGTATCAGGCACAGCAAGATTATCCAGATGTCCAATTTATCATGCTAAATCAGGGAGAAACGCCTGAAGCGATTACCTCATACCTGCATAGTTATCAATTGAACTTTAACAATGTCCTGTTTGATTCACATGGGGAAATGGCTCAACACATGAATATGTATGGTCTACCCAGTACCTTATTTTTTAATGCTCAAGGACAACTTGTGGAACGCCATCTTGGTGAATTAAGCCAAGCTATGCTCAAACAATACCTGCAAAAAATTACTCATCCATCAAACCAATAGAGGTGCAACCTGATGAACTCTCATTCAAAGTTAATGTCTGGCTTAATATTATCCCTGAGTGCCGCTCAAGCATTTGCTGCTGTACCCACAATTAAGCAGAAACTGGAAAAAGAGGGCTTTAGCTTTGTGAAACAGATAGAGGCCCCTGCACAAATGACTGGCTGGGCAGGACATATGCAACAAAACCCTGCAACTGTCTTTATTTCTAATGACCAGAAATATTACATCATTGGTGATTTGCATAATGCCAAAGGAGATAACCTAACTGTTGATGCTCTGAACAAGCATGTTAAACAATCTGTATTGGATGATGTCTGGAAAAGTCTGGGTAAATCTGCTTATATTCAGGATGGCAATGTCAATGCACCACGTATTATCTATGTGTTCTCTGATCCAAACTGTCCATATTGTCATATGTTTTGGGAAAAAGCCCGTCCTTATGTAAAATCAGGAAAAGTCCAGTTACGTCATATTCAAGTGGCAGTGATTCGTCCAGAAAGTAGAGGACAGGCAGCAACATTACTTGCTGCTGCAAATCCAGCAAAGGTTTTTGAAGAATTTAATGCAGCCAAAGGGAAGCAAAAATTAAAGGAAATGAAACCAATCCCAGCGAACATTGCTCAAAAAATTGAAAGTAATGAAGAAATGATGACCAAATATGGTTTTTATGCGACACCTGCAATGATCTGGAAAAATAGTAAAGGACAAATGGAAACTGCTTCTGGCGTACCAAAAGATTTGAAAGGAGTTTTTCAATGATATATTTGAAAAATATGAGCCAAAACTAAGTTTGGCTCATATTTAAGTTCTAGTGTTTATATTGCAAGAATCATTTTAATAATTAATAAGTTAAATTATTTATTTAAAGTCTTAAAAAGATTCTTAAATTTATTCTTCCATTCATCGGGAGTTGCCCATGAGTGTTTGAGAGAAATAATCTCCTTAGTAAAATGTTCGCAATGGGCAGCCCATTTTTTAATCCCTTTTGCACTTTCAAGTTCTATACATATTTTCTTTATCTGTTCTCCTGTTAATCTATAAGGAGTAATGATAAGGAAAGCACAGAAAGCTTCATGGTTTTTATTTTTATGTATATCAATTAAATAGCAGTGATCAACTCTATCTTTGAGTTCTAATTTTAGAAATAATAGTTGTCTTCCTAACTTCTCATCAATCCAAGAAGGATGATTAGGATTAGGAACAAGTTCCTTGATTTGCAACAGGTTGAAGCCTTCTATTCCATCACCAAATTCATTAATAGCATAGACTTTTTGCAATGGAGAATTATTCTCTAACGCCAATGTTTGAAGTGATTCAATAATATACTGAATGTCAAAACGTTCATCTCTTGTAGGCGGTTTATCTGTAGTTTCTGACTTTTTGATCTTTGATTCCTCATTTCCATGTGGTGCATCAGATGATGTCTCAACATCTTCTGATTTATCGGTATAGGGTTGAATATAGGAATCAACTTCCACTGGATCGGTAGTAGGTTCATTGAATGAATATTTCAAGATACCATTGGTATTTCCTGATTCTACATCAGACCTTTTACGATATTCACCATTTACTCTTGATGGCGGTTTTTGGGTATTGATATGTTCGTTCTTATTTTTGCTCTTTTCCCGAGGAATTGGATTCTTTTCATTGTCTTTGGGAACAGTGTTAATGTGGTCTTGATTTACATCAATGGTATGGTCATCAATTGGATCAACTCTTTTGAATCGAGTGATAAAGAACCGTGTTTTATTATCATCTAACCAAAGCCCTTCTACCTCAACTGATAGCCTTGTTGGATGGGGAGGAAATGCGATTGGGTATCTTGTACCATTTTTACCATACTGAAGAGGATCAAAATCAGTAATTTCCATGCTGTGTTGAAGTCGCTCAACTATATTTTGAACATGTTCATTTAAAGCAAGATTTGCAAGGAAGATGATGGCGATTTCACCTAAGTCTTCATACGGTTTTCTAATCCTAATTCTGTATTCAGTTTGATCTTCTACATTTTCAGTTGTATAGGATTCAAGATAACGATTAATAATATTTTGAATTGATGAGGATAATACCATTCCTCTAATATCTTTACGGTTCACAAATAAACTATGTAGAATATGAACTGCGGAAGTAATTACCTGAATATTGCTATTAGATACCATTAAGCAGTGATTAACTTGTCGATAAGTTTCAGAAGAATAATGGGTAAAAGGGTATCCTTGCAGAATAAAGTCATTCCCTTTAGGTAACATAAGGTACTTTAAAGGCATGTAATATTCATTAGTATTTGGAATTTTATATGTGGGTTTGATATTTTTGGGTTTATGGCTTGTAAAATCAAATGTAAAATTTTTAGTAATTAACTTTCCATAAAATTTATAAACATTATCTTGTAAAATATTACCTTCCCAAATACTACCAATTTGAACAGTATCAATTTCTAGAAAAGGTACGAGAAATGTTGAACATCTTTGTACGTTTATCCACTTATCATTATCTTGAAGTTCAATTAATAGAACTTCTATAAGAGGATTGGTTGAGTCACTGCTTTCATTTCTAAGAAACCCACCATATCTATAGACAGTTCTACGAACGCCATCATTTGGGAAACAATCAATAGTTGTGACTTTAACATTTTTATTTGAAGACATATTTCTTAGTAGGTTTAATGAAATTCATATATAACTAGTATAGTTTTTACTCTCACTCTAGTTTATTTGTGTAAACTCTAATTTATTTGTGGAACTGACACCCGCCACCCACCAATGCGATGGCTGATGCTGTGTGGTGCGGGGCGCGAAATGGACGTTGTCCAAAGGTATGTTGGGCGTTTGCAACCGAATAGATACTTGCAACTTCTAAATTTTCATGTGCTGCTAAGGGCGGCAAAATTGAGGGTAATCTTGATGCGAGTAAGGTTTTCCCAGTGCCTGGAGGCCCTTTAAATAATAGTGAATGTCCTCCCGCAGCTGCAATTTCAAGCGCTCGACGAGGACGCAATTGTCCTTTTACATCGGCAAGATCAAGTTGATAGCCAGCAGAAATGGTTTCTGTTCTTTGTGGTGCGGCTTCTATCTTTGAATTGCCCAAAAAATGTGCACAAACATCTTGCAGATGTTGTGCAGCATAAACCTCAAAGTTTGGTAACTGATTGGCTTCTTCTACATTTGATATTGGCAGTAATAGGCGATGTTGAGCTTGTTGGCACGCCATGGCAATCGTTAAAGTACCTGACACTGGTCTTAAGTGCCCATCTAGTGCAAGTTCACCAATAAATTCAAATCCTTCAGTGCAGTTTTCAGGTAGTTGACCTGAGGCAACGAGGATGCCAAGTGCGATAGGTAAATCGAGTCGAGAGCCATCTTTGGGTAAGTCTGCGGGTGCTAAATTGATTGTTAAGCGCTTGGTTGGAAACTGAAAACCACTATTGATGATGGCTGAACGGACTCGATCTTTACTTTCTCTGACTGCGGCTTCTGGAAGTCCGACAATTGTTAGAGATGGAAGCCCTGAACTAATATGGACTTCAACCTCGATTTGAGGCGCATTCAGCCCTAATAATCCCCGCGTATAGATTTTTGCAAAAGACATTTTATTATTGTTCCATCATGGTGCTTTATTTTTAGTCACTTTAGGGTTTAATTTGCACTGTGTTGGTGCTTATTTTTTGTTCTGCACCATTTCTTCAAGTGACTTCATTTGTTGTTGTAATTCATTTAAGCGTTGATTGGCTGAATTAAGGGCAGTTCTTTGACGTTCTAGCTCTTGCTTTGATACGAGATCTAATTTTTCGATGCTTTCATTTAAAAGGGCACGTAGGTTTTTTTCTAAATCTTTTTTTGGTTGATCAACTTGCTGCAAAATTGCTTGTAAAAGAGTTTCAATCATAAAGAGCTCAATAGGTTATGTATATTTGCTGCTCAGTGTATCACTGCTTGTATTAATCCTCTAGCGCTGTTGAATCAAGCGCGATAGATAACTTAGAAATATCGCTAAACTTTGGCAAATGAAACTTATTTTCGATTGTATGTCTACATCTTGAAGCCTAAATAGGTTATAAAGAAAGCTTATGCCAAGTATTTAAAAATCCCCAACCTTTAAATATTGGCATGAAAATTGAACATAAAACCTTACTGGTGAAAATAAGCCGAAGGAAAACAAACATGAAGCTTGTAACTGCAATTGTAAAACCATTCAAATTAGATGATGTGCGTGAAGCACTCTCTGATATTGGTGTTCAAGGGATTACCGTAACTGAAGTCAAAGGTTTCGGACGTCAAAAAGGTCATACTGAACTGTATCGTGGTGCAGAGTATGTTGTTGATTTCTTACCGAAAGTAAAAATTGAAATTGCAATTAGCGATGAAATGGTTGATGCAGTCATTGAATCGATTACTCGTGTCGCAAGCACAGGCAAAATTGGTGATGGGAAAATCTTTGTCACGAATTTAGAGCAGGTTATCCGTATTCGTACTGGTGAAACTGGGCCAGATGCTGTCTAAATTGGCATAAAGTTTGCTGAGTTAGAAATTAAGAGAAATAGCTCACAAAATAAGGTTGGGGGACACGAATGAAAAAAATGCTTATGGCGCTCAGTCTATCTGGCGCACTCTTAGGTGGTTCAGCTGTTGTTTGGGCAGAAGATGCTGCATCAACTCCAGTCACTGAACAAACTGTAGCAGTTGCTGATACTGGCGCTGCAACTACAGAAGTCGTTGCAGTAGAAGCACCAGCTCCTGAAGAAGCTGCTCCAGCGGCTGAGGCGACAGTAGACACAGGCGATACAGCTTGGATTCTCGTTTCAACAGCACTCGTTCTGTTGATGACTATTCCTGGTTTGGCTCTCTTCTACGGTGGTATGGTTCGTAAGAAAAACGTTCTAAGCACTATGATGTTCAGCCTTTCTGCGGCAATTTTAGTTAGTTTAATTTGGGTAATCGTAGGTTATTCACTCGCATTCTCTGGTTCAGGCGCATATGTTGGCGACCTTGCCAAGGCAATGTTGAATGGGGTCGCATTTGATGCCTTGAGTGGAACCATTCCTGAAAGCTTATTTGTTATTTTCCAAATGACATTTGCGATCATTACTGTAGCGATTATCAGTGGTTCGATTGCAGATCGTATGAAATATTCAGCGTTCATGGTTTTCATCGCAGTATGGGTGATATTGGTATACGCACCAATTACTCACTGGGTATGGGCAGCTGATGGTTGGTTATTCCAAGCAGGTGCATTAGATTTTGCTGGTGGTACAGTTGTACATATCAACGCGGGTGTTGCTGGTTTAGTTGCAGCTTACATGTTGGGTAAACGTACTGGTTTAGGCCGTGAATCAATGGCTCCACACAACCTTACTCTTACTGTTATCGGTGCAAGCCTGATCTGGGTAGGTTGGTTCGGCTTTAACGGTGGTAGTGCGTTAGGTGCTGGTGCTCGTGCAAGTATGGCGATTTTAGTAACACAAGTTGCTGCTGCCGCTGCTGCATTCTCTTGGTTAATCGTAGAACGTGTGATTCGTGGTAAAGCATCTGTTTTAGGTGGTGCTTCTGGTGCGGTTGCTGGTTTAGTTGTGATTACACCTGCTGCTGGTTTTGTCGGAGTAGGCGGTGCTTTAATCATGGGCTTAATCGGTGGTGTAGTTTGCTTCTGGGGTATTACTGCATTGAAACGCTTCCTTAAAGCAGATGACGCTTTGGATGCATTCGGTTTACATGCTGTCGGTGGTATCGTTGGTGCGGTTCTTACAGGTGTGTTCTACAGTGATGAAATCATCAAAGCTGCTGAAGTTGCACTTGCTCCAACATTTGCTGGTCAATTATGGGTTCAAGTTGAAGGTGTATTGGCGACAATCGTATATAGCGGTGTTGTAACCTTCATTATCCTTAAAGTGATTGATTTAGTAATGGGTATCCGTGTAAGCGCTGATGATGAACGTATGGGTCTTGACCTTAGCCAGCATGGCGAACGTATCGAATAATCGATTATAGATCATCTTAAAAAACAGCCCTCATGGGCTGTTTTTTTATGCATGGGGTGAGCTAGTTCAGCATTTGCATAAACTTTGCTACACTTAAGCAAAGTGAGTAAATAATCGCAAAATTATGCATTGTCCTTTTTGTAACGCTGCTGATAGTAAAGTCATTGACTCTCGTCTGGCTGCCGAAGGGTGCCAGATTCGTCGTCGCCGTGAATGTACAGTTTGTGGTGAACGTTTCACGACCTTTGAAAGTTATGAAATGGTAATGCCTCGTGTGATCAAATCTGATGGTAAAAATGAACCATTTGATGAGGCAAAGCTACGTCGATCATTGATGCACGCATTACAAAAACGTCCAGTTACACAAGAGCAGATTGAAACAGTACTCAGTGATATCCAGTCACAAATTAGACGTTTGGGTGAGCGAGATGTGAAATCCAGAACGATCGGTGAAATCGTCATGCAAGCTTTATTTGCACTGGATCACGTTGCTTATGTCCGATTTGCTTCTGTCTATCAAGATTTCCAAGATGTCGAAGCATTCCGTCATCAAATTGAACAAATGCAACAACGCGAAAACGAAGCTTAAGTTAGAGAACCCATGTCTGAGTTAAATCAAGATTCCTTGTCTCAAGATCAGTATTGGATGCAACGAGCAATACAACTCGCTCGACTTGGACAATATTCGACAAAACCTAATCCAAATGTCGGCTGTGTCATTGTTAAAGATGGTCAACTGATTGGTGAAGGTTTTCACCCTCAAGCAGGGCAACCACATGCTGAGGTGTTTGCATTACGCCAAGCAGGTGAGAATGCTAAAGATGCGACAGCCTATGTAACGTTAGAACCATGTGCACATTATGGAAGAACACCGCCATGTGCTGAAGCTTTAGTCAAAGCACAGGTCAAAAAAGTTGTGGTTGCATGTGCTGATCCAAATCCTTTAGTGGCTGGTAAAGGTGTAAAAATTCTACAGGATGCTGGTATAGCGGTTGAAACGGGCATTTGTGAAGACATTGCAAAAACATTGAATTTGGGCTTTTTGAAGGCCATGGCGACGGGTCTGCCTTATGTACGTTTGAAGATTGCTTCAAGTCTCGATGGTAGGACGGCAATGGCGTCAGGCGAATCAAAGTGGATTACGGGGACAGCTGCTCGTCAGGATGTTCAGCATTGGCGTGCGATCTCTGGTGCTGTGATTACAGGTATTCAAACGGTTCTCGCTGATGACTGTGAACTGAATGTGCGATCTTTAGAAAATATTGACCTTGAACGTGTCGTTCAGCCTAAGCGGATTATCTTAGATCGTCAGGGGCAACTACCGCTTTCTGCAAAAATTTTACAGAATCCTGCAACTGTTATGGTGATGACACCATTTCGCCAAGAACTAGATGAATTAGGCGTGATACAATTAACGCCGCAACCTTTAAATCAGTTATTACAAACCTTATCTCAACAATATCAAATTTATGATGTGTTGGTTGAGGCAGGTGCAACATTGTCGACAGCCTTTTTACAGCAAGGTTTAGTTGATGAAATGATAAGTTATGTTGCGCCGACTTTGCTTGGTCAAACAGCTCGCGCCATGTTTAATGCTGAGTTTAGCCAAATGGCTGAGCAGCTTCGCTTTGAGTTAATCGATGTAACCCAACTTGGGCAAGATATTCGCCTAAGATTGCTCCCTATCCAAGAGATGATATGAATCCAGAACCATCGGTTTATCACAAACGTCGTCATGCGGCACGCACGACAGACGAGTATCTTTTTCATCAGTTAGTTCCTTATCTTGGTAATAAGCGTCGTCTGCTACATTTGATTCTTGAAGCACTTGAAATCACTGGAACACTGAATAGTAAGAAAAAGAACCCACCGATTTTTGCGGATTTCTTTGCAGGAAGTGGCGTGGTATCTCGTTTGGCCCGTCAAAATGGTTATCGTGTGATTGCCAATGATTGGGAGCCTTATAGTCATGCATTGAACCATGCTATTTTGGCTTCAGTTGATGCGCCAGCGTTTAAAGAATTAGGTGGCTATCAAAAAGCGATTGATTATTTAAATCGTTTGCCTGAAGTTAAAGGCTGGGTTACACATAATTTATGTCCTCGAAATGACGATGTATATGATCCTGCCCGTGACCGTTTGTTCTTCAAACGCCGTAATGGTATGCGTATTGATGCGATCCGTCAGCAAATCGCCACTTGGCAAGCCCAAGGTGCAATTAACGATGTTGAAATGAGTGCGTTATTAGCACCATTACTTTATTCAGCAAGTTTTGTCAGTAATACCAGTGGTGTATTTAAAAGTTTTCATCAAGGCTGGGGTGGACGCACACAAACTGCTTTAGAGCGCATCGAATCTTTGCTGTGGTTAACGCCAAGTCGATTCTGTGAAATGGGTGATACGAAGCGTCCTGCCGCAGAAGTGTGGTGTGTAGATGCACAGCATTTAGCAAATCAAATGAGTAGTTTTGAGGTTGATGTTGCTTATCTTGATCCGCCGTACAATCAGCATGCCTATAGTAGTAATTACCATGTATTGAATGCCTTAACGCTATGGGATCAAGTGGATTTGCCTCCTCCTGATACCAAAGGCTTTAAGAGTGGTATTGATCGTGCGTGGCGTAAAGAACGTCCAAGCCCATATAATTCATCAAAGCATGCAAAAGATGCTTATGAGAAATTATTAAATACGATTAACGCACGCTATATTCTGACCAGTTATTCGACTGATGGAAATATTGAGCCGAAGGATTTGCTGACAGCCAATTTGAAGCGCGGCAAAGTCACGTTATTGACACAAGATGTCCCTCGTTATCGCGTGAGTAAGCAACGTCAATCTGAGCGCGCACGTGTATTGGAGTTTATCGTGATTACTGATACGCATGCGAAGTCAGGCCCACCTTTAAGACAACTACTGGGGCAGCTTTATCACTTTGCTGAATTAGGCGGAGTCGATACTTCTGGTAATAGTACTCAGCTTGCGCTTTGGTAGTTTGAAAAACACCACTTCGAGCAATCAAAGTGGTGTTTTTGTATCAACTATTTCTAGTAAATCGGTTAATTAGATTAACTAAATCGGTTTGTGAGATAAATATCTGTTTTTATAATAAAAATCTCTCATTTTCCCGCGTAAAATTCGTGTAGAAAATATTTTGGTATTTTCTTTTAACTCTCATTTTAATTTAAGTTTTTAATTTAAAAACAGTGATTTGTGGAAATTTTAATGTTTTGATTTAAAGAGAATTACATCTTATTTTCCATAGAGGATAATTTTACTAATCGTTCAAAAAATTACCAAATGATATTGACCATAATAGAGAATAAATATAATTTGCCGTCCTTAATTTAGGGTCTTGCCTATTTGCAGCGATGACCAAGAGAGGTTGTTATGAGTCGCTCGGAACCCACCTTATTGGGGCAATGTGTAGCAGAGTTTTTCGCTACCGCAGTTTTTCTATCATTTGGTATTGGTGTGGTTGCTGCACTTAAACTTGCAGGAGCAAGTTTGGGGTTGTGGGAAATTAGCTTAGTGTGGGGCCTTGCTGTTGCATTGGCTGTCTACCTCTCAGCAGGTATTTCTGGTGCGCATCTGAACCCAGCTGTGACGATTGCATTGGCTTTATTTGCAGGTTTTGATAAACGCAAAGTACCTTTCTATATCATTTCCCAAGTGGCTGGCGCTGCTTTAGGTGCTCTTCTTGTTTATAGCTTATATAGCAATCTATTTATCGATTATGAGCAAAGTCATAATATGGTTCGTGGCAGTGTTGAAAGTCTAGAGTTGGCAGGAATTTTTTCAACCTATCCTCATCATTTGCTTTCTATTGGGCAAGCGTTCATGGTTGAAATGTTCATTACTATGTTGCTGCTTTGGTTGATTATGGCGATTGGCGATGATGGTAATGGTTTGCCTCGTGGACCATTAGCTCCGTTGTTAGTGGGTTTGTTGGTGGCGGTTATTGGTGCATCATTTGGCTCATTGACAGGCTTTGCAATGAATCCTGCACGTGACTTTGGCCCGAAAATAGTGGCTTATTTTTCAGGCTGGGGTCCTATTGCTTTTACGGGTGGACGGGATATTCCTTATTTTATCGTTCCGATTATTGCTCCGATTGTTGGTGCTTGCTTGGGTGTTTTGGGATATAAATTATTTTTTAGTCATTTCTTGGTTAACCATCAAGTCGAAGTTAAATCGAATACTGAAAAGCAAATTTCAGAAATGCAGTCTTGATAAGCGAAGATGAATGAAATGTAAGGGCGATCAAAGGATTGCCCTTTTTTTGTAGAGGGAGATTTGAGTGAAGGGTGGCTTGTTATCTCTAGTTCTTTGTTTTAAGGTATCTGATTCACGCTGGTACGTACTTGAATAAAGGTAGGTTATAAGTCTCATGTTTACAGGTATTATTGAAAGTTTAGGTAAGGTTGAGAGCCTACAAAGTGTGGGCGGTGATGTACGCTTGCGTATTCAAACTGATTTAGATATGTCTGATGTGCATTTGGGTGATTCAATTGCAACCAATGGAATCTGCTTAACCGTGATCGAATGGGGCGCAAACTGGTATGCAGCAGATGTTTCTCGTGAAAGTTTGAATCGAACCACTTTAGGTCAATGGAAAGTGGGTCAAGCTGTGAATGTGGAAAAGGCAATGTTGCCAACCACGCGTTTTGGCGGACATATTGTCAGTGGTCATGTTGATGGTTTGGGTGAAATTACTTTGGTTCGTGAAGATGCACGTTCATTATATTTTGAAGTGACGGCACCTGTTGAGTTAGCTAAATATTTAGCTGAAAAAGGCTCAGTGACTGTGGATGGTATTAGCCTGACGATTAATCATTTACGTGGCAATATTTTGAGTTTAAATCTGATTCCACATACAGCAGAACGTACCAATATCGGTACTTGGCAAGTGGGTACGAAAGTGAATTTAGAAGTTGATGTGCTAGCACGTTATATCGAGCGCTTATTATTAGGTGATAAAGCGGCAGAGCAGAAATCAGAATCCAATATCAGCATGGCTTTCTTAGCTGAAAATGGTTTTTTAAAATAATAGACCCGAATAAAAAGCCCAGTTGAAACTGGGCTTTTATTACTTTTCATCTGAGAATTCACTGTTCTTTAGAATATATTCGATTTCATCTTGAGCTAGAGCATGCAATTTGGCGCGGAAAACAGTGACGGCCTGTTCAATGAGACTTTCTGCTTCCAGTTCCAAGCGTACACGCACACTTTCCAACTCAGATAAAATCTGTTGATCGTCAATAACCAAACGTTGTGGTTGCGCAAAGTCGATACTCGGTTGCTCAGGATTTGGTTGATAACGTTCAGTCTGTTGAGCAATTTCTTGATCAATATGATTGCGTAAAGCCACTAAGTTTTCAGTTTGTTGCTCAAATTGCTTTGCTTCATCGGCATGGAGCTGGGCAGCGTATGCTGCTTCAGCGGCACGTTTCTCTTCTAAGGCTTTCTCAAGTGCAAGTTGCTTGCGAATGCGCGCTTGTTCAATTAATTCTGCTTTGAGATCAGCATAGGCTTGTTCAATACGCTGTTGCGAAATTTGTTGAGCCTTTTCCTCATCAAATTTCCACGTTTGAATTGATGTTTGTGGTTGCAGCAGGTCACAGATGCGCGCTAGATCTTCCTGATAGGTTTGACGAACAGCTTCAGGGGTATTGAGCCAACGTTTCTTAAAGTCCTGACCTACATTTAATGCCACACGATACTCCTCAAATGATCTCATCTCATACAGATTTATAATTTAAATGTCCGAGGCTCAATGCCTAAACGACGATACAGTTTAAATTTTTCTCGCCCGATCTGCTTAGCAGTCTCATTATTTTCAATAATCTCGATAATGTGGCGAAAATCTTGAGTTTGTTCAAGTGCATGATTGTTAAAATTAAACACGATCCAATCTTTCGAGGGTGGAAGCTCTGAGGAAATACAAACTGCACTGTTTGGCGTATCAATACCATGCGGGATAAAACTAAGTTGGTCGAAAGTCCAGAGTTTCTCGTCGAGTTCAGTTTGTAATTCTGAATCAGTACAATGCCACCAGATTTGAGGATGCTGATTCAGAATTTTGCGACATAGGCGGCAAGCACTTTCGACTTGCCGTTCTGTACTATTTTCAAAGAGATAAAAACTAATCTGCGGGTTCACTAACATCAAACCTTAGTGATTCGTCTGAGCACGATTTGCTAAAAATTGCATGAGCAATGGAACTGGGCGACCTGTTGCACCTTTGGCTGCACCTGATAACCATGCTGTACCTGCAACGTCTAAGTGTGCCCAACGGTATTCACGGGTAAAGCGTTCAAGGAAGCAAGCTGCTGTAATCGCGCCACCATGTGGTCCACCGATATTGGCAATATCAGCAAAAGGCGTATCGAGTAATTCTTGGTATTCTTCCATTACTGGCATACGCCATACACGGTCAAGTGATTGTTCGCCAGCTTGGAGTAGATCTTGAGCGAGTTCATCATCAGGCGTAAATAAGCCGCTCACTACTTTGCCAAGTGCAACAACACATGCACCTGTCAAGGTTGCGATATCAATCACAAGGGCAGGGTTAAAGCGTTTGATATAGGTCAATGTATCACACAATACTAAACGGCCTTCAGCATCGGTATTTAGGATTTCAACAGTTTGGCCGCTCATCGTTGTGACAATATCACCCGGACGTGTAGCATGGCCTGATGGCATATTTTCAGCAGCCGCAATTGCACCTACGACATGAATTGGAAGTTTTGCTTCACAAAGTGCTTGCATTGTACCGAGAACAGAAGCAGCGCCGCACATATCGAATTTCATCTCATCCATGCCAGCACCAGGTTTAAGCGAAATACCACCTGTATCGAAAGTTACGCCTTTACCCACTAAGACAACAGGTGCTTGATCAGTATTGGCATTATATTCTAGTGTAACGATACGACCTGGACGATCTGAACCTTTGCTGACGGCAAGAAATGCGTACATGCCAAGATCAGCCATTTGCTGCTCATCTAATACGGTGACTTTGAGTACATCAGGATATTGCTTTGCCAATGCGAGTGCTTGATCTGCAAGATATTCGGGGAAGCAAATATTGCCCGGACGGTTACCCAAATCACGCGCGTAGCTCTGACCAGATTGCACTGCATGGATCAAGTTCAATTGTGCTTCATCCAAAGATGTCTGGCTCGCGATGAGATCAATCGTTTCTAAAACAAATTCGTTCTTTTTTGACTTGAACTCATCATAACCATAAGCAGCTTGAGTGAGACTAAGTGCAAACAAATGATGTAAATCAGTTGGTAATGCAGATAAATCGACAGTAATTTGTTTAAATTTATTTTGTGATGATTTGATAATGGTTTGTGCGAGTTTTGCTAATTTAATCGCTTTTAACTCATTACTTTTACCCAATCCAAGGATTTGAGCATTTGGTTGTGCAGCAATTTTTGCAATCAGTGCTAAGTTTTCATTAAAACCTGCTTTGAATTGAGTTGCAGTAATAGATTCTTCTAGGTCTTTGATTTGGTATGAATTTAAATTTTGTTGTAGTTGTTCTGAATCAACCAAAATCCATAAAGATTCACTAGATGATTGTGCTGGAAGGCTAGTGTGCAGGGTAAATTTCATTGTTTATATAAAACCTAATGCATAAAAAACGGAGATCAGTCCATTAAACACTTTCAGATATGAGGTTGCAATCCGCAACAAGCGATAGGTTTTATATTTTTAACATTCGGGTAAACTAGCACTACCCCTCGATTGGTCTATTTTTGGAAGCATTACTTTGATTATTCGGCGTTACCTCGTCAAACAAGTGGTGTCCACCTCTCTGGTTGTGACTGCCTTACTCACGTTAATTATCATGGGTGGCCAGTTAATCAAGATATTTGGACGAGCTGCACAAGGTCGTTTGGATGCTGGCGTGCTGCTCAGTATTATTGCTTATCGTCTGCCAGAATTCTTAACTTTGATTCTGCCATTAGGTTTCTTTATTGGTCTAATGTTGGTATTTGGTCGTCTGTATGTCGATCATGAAATGGCAGTTTTGAATGGCAGTGGGGTCAGTCGAAATCAATTAGCAAGATTATTGCTGCCGATGACTTTGGTTTATTTGTTTGTTCAGTCATTTTTAATGTTCTGGGGCTCGTCATCAGGCATACGTGCTTATGAAAATTTGATGCAAACCCAAGCCGTTCGTGCGGGTTTTGATTTAGTTCGACCGAGAGAGTTCATTTCCTCTGGCCCTTATACAATTTATGCGGGTTCTCTTTCAGAAGATCGAAAGAACTTAAAAGACATTTTCTATTATCAAAAAGCAGATCGTGAAGATAAGCCAGACGTCATGATTCTGGCAAAAGAAGCGACACGCGTTGAAATGGCGAACGACACGGCAAATGTAGTTGACTTGGTACAAGGTCGCCGTTATGAAATTTATCCAAATCAGCCAAGATATACGCAAGCCGAATTTCAGTCTTATCGTTTACGTTTAGAAAATGATAAGGATGTAAAATTTGAAAGTGATGATGTTGAAGCATTATCAATGAGTAAGTTGTGGCAAAAACGTGACGACTCAGTTGTTAGAAGTGAATTGGGTTGGCGAATTTTCGGTCCTTTTGTCATTGTCGTTGCATTAATGTTAGCTGTTGCATTGTCTGAAGTGAGTCCTCGACAAGGTCGTTATTATCGTCTTATTCCTTCAATTTTTATTTTTGCCAGCTTAATTGTATTGATGATCGCAATTAAGACTCGTATTAGTAAAGGTGAGTTGGATGTTTGGGCATATCCAGCAGCATTGCTAATTTATGCAACTGCTGCGGCAATTTTTGCGCGTAAACAAAAGTTAGCACCAAAAATTAAGAAAAGTATTCAGCGAGTGGGGTTGTGATGTTAGCACGTCGAATAGTTGCCAAACATGTCGTGAAAACCACGGTTTTAGCGATGCTCGGAACCACGCTGGTCTTGTCATTTTTACAGATTTTATTTACCTATTTAGGTGAGTTGGGTTCACTCAAAGATAACTATAATGCATGGCAGGCTTTCCTCTATGTGTTGTGGGGTGCTCCAAGCTATTTATATGAGATTCTCCCTGTTGCTGCTTTGATTGGTTCAGTTTTAGGTTTGGGTGCTTTGGCATCTAACAGTGAATTGATTGTTATGCGCTCGATTGGTATTAGTCTGTGGCGTATCGTTGGCTGGGTTATGCGTTCAGCACTTTTATTGATTGTTTTATCTTTTGTCTTAAGTGAGTGGGTGATCCCTTATACCAATGAAAAAGCACAAAGCATTAAGAAACAACGTAGTGTTGCCACTTTAGGCGAAGTGAAAGGGTATTGGTCACGCGAAGGTCAGCGCTTTACTTATATTGATTATGCGAACTCACAAGGGCAGTTACGTAATATTCAATCCATTGATTTTGATGAGAACTACCGTTTACAGTCGTTTATTACTGCGGATAAAGGTCAATTTGTTAAAGATGGTCAGTGGAATTTAGAACAATCACATCAGGTTGATTTACTGGCTCAAGGGAATGCCATCAAAACAGATCATGAGCAACAAGCTCTTGGTTTGGCTTTACAACCAAAATATGTACATATGGTGACTTTAGATCCAGATGATTTGTCGCCAAGTCAACTGATTAGCTTCATGCAATATTTAAAAGAATATAGCCAAGTACCAAAAACCTATGAGTTGGCTTTTTGGCAGAAAGTTTCATCTCCGTTTGCCATGATTGCCTTGGTATTAATCGCCTGTTCGTTTATTTTCGGGCCTTTACGTCAACAATCGATGGGCTTCCGTTTGGTTATTGCCTTATTCACTGGTCTTGGTTTTTTCTATCTACAAGACTTCTTGGGATATGCAAGTCTAGTCTATGCACCATCGCCTGCGTGGTTTGTGTTATTGCCGATTTTGATGATGTTTGGAGTGGGCAGTTATTTGCTTTATCGAGCAAGATAAACCGATTTGACAATTCTATCCTCAGCATTGAGGAAAGCCATGAGTTAGGTCGTAGAGAATTCGCTTAAATTTCGGTAAAATATGCCGATCAAATGATAGACAAACAGAGAGTCCATTATGACGGATGCAAATGCTGGCAAAATTCCTCACGTTCTTGTAATTATGGATGGTGTGGGACATCGTGAAGCAGTTGAAGATAATGCGTATCTAGCAGCGAAAACACCAAACTTGACTGCGATGAAAGCAAAGCATCCAAATAGTTTAATCTCTGGCTCTGGTGAGGATGTTGGCTTACCTGATGGGCAAATGGGTAACTCCGAGGTTGGACACATGAACCTTGGTGCAGGTCGAGTGCTTTATCAGGACTTTACTCGTATTACTAAAGATATTCGTACAGGCGATTTCTTTGAGCATGAAGTGTTGGTGGATGCTGTAGAGAAAGCTAAAGCAGCTGATGGCGCTGTTCATGTCATGGGCTTACTTTCTGAAGGCGGCGTTCACTCACATGAAGATCATATTGTGGCAATGTGTGAGCTTGCATTAAAGCGCGGCGCAACGGTTTATTTACATGCTTTCTTAGATGGTCGTGATACACCACCTCGTAGTGCCAAGCCGTCATTAGAAAAATTAGATGCACTTTTTGCACAATATCCAAATCAAGGTCGTATCGTTTCGATGATTGGTCGTTACTTTGCAATGGATCGTGATAATCGTTGGGATCGCGTAGAACAAGCGTATCGTTTAATGACAGAGGGTGAAGCGACTCGTGTAGCCAACAGTGCTGTAGAAGGCTTAGAGCTGGCTTATGCAGCAGAAGAGAATGATGAGTTTGTCAAAGCAACCCGTATTGGTGAAACTGTAAAAGTACAAGATGGCGATAGCATTGTTTTTATGAATTTCCGTGCTGACCGTGCACGCGAAATTACCCGAGCTTTCGTCGAAAAAGACTTTGCCGGTTTTGAGCGTAAAGTTGTACCGAATTTATCTAAATTTGTCATGTTGACACGTTATCAAGCGAGCATTGATGCACCAGTTGCTTATATGCCTGAAGTATTAAAGAACTCAATTGGTGAATATCTATCTGGTTTAGGTAAAACTCAATTGCGTATTGCTGAAACTGAAAAATACGCGCATGTGACGTTCTTCTTTAGTGGTGGCCGTGAAGATGAATATGCTGGTGAAAAGCGTATCTTAATTCCATCACCAAACGTTGCAACATATGATCTACAACCAGAAATGAGTGCAATCGAAGTGACTGATGAACTGGTGAACGCGATTAATTCTGGTGAGTTTGATTTGCTCGTTGTGAACTATGCAAACGGTGATATGGTCGGACATACAGGTGTCTTTGATGCGGCTGTAAAAGCTGTCGAAACGGTCGATACATGTTTAGGCCGTGTTTATGATGCAGTGATGGCAAACAAAGGTCATATGTTAATTACGGCTGATCATGGTAACGTAGAGCAAATGCAAGACTATGATAGTGGTCAGGTTCATACTCAACATACCACTGAATTAGTCCCCTTTATTTATGTCGGGCCAACACAGGCAACGATTGCTGAAGGTGGTGTATTGGCGGATGTTGCTCCAACACTCTTGAGTTTGATGCAAATCCCTGTACCAAGCGAAATGCAAGGTAAAAACTTAATTACATTACAATCAACCTAATTCTTATTTTTAAGATAAGAAAGTCCCTCTTATCCAATGGGGGATTTAGGAAGATTTTATAAAATAAATAAGGTGAAAGAATGACTCAACACAACAACATTTACCGTGCACTATTTGCAAGTGTGTTGATGTGTTGGTCACATATCACTTTTGCTGCACCGATTACACATGCATCGGGATGGGACGATGAGGCTGCTCCACGTAGTGCCGAAGTCCCAATTGAATCGATTCAGCAATTTGTGCAGATTTATGGCATTGTCAAAGACAATTATGTTGATAAAAAATCTGATGAAGCACTTTTCCAACAAGCCATTCAAGGGCTAGTCGGTGGCTTAGATCGTTATTCGCGGTATTTATCTGCTGAGGAATACCGTCAGTTGATTCAATATACAGAGGGTGATCTCGCCTCTGTTGATTTCAATCTCAATTATGATAACCATACTCGTTCATGGCAGATTCAGGCTCTTAAAAGTGGCTCTGATTCAAATAAGCTCGGTTTGAAAAATGGTCAAACCATCATCAAAATTGATAATCAAGAATTAAAAAATTTGAACCAAGACCAAGTACAAGGGTTGTTATATGGTTCGATTGGTAGCACTATTCAAATACAACCTGAAAATAGTAATAGCACGGTAATTCTAGTCCGAAATAAAAAGGTCGAAACGGATATCGAACCTGATTTGCTGCATAATCAAGTATTGGTCTTAAAAATACGTGTTTTTCAACAAGATACGGCAAATGAAATTAAACGGATTATTGAAGAATACAATCCAAATAAGTTAAAGGCAGTTGTTTTAGATTTGCGAAATAACCCTGGCGGCTTGCTTTCAGCAGCAGTTGAATCAGCAGATTTGTTCTTGAATGATGGGCTGATTGTAACGACGAAGAGTCGCTCAGAAGGCGATCAGCAATTTCAGGCATTACCAGCAAATAAGTTTCAGAAAATTAAACTTGGTATTTTGATTAATCGTCGTTCCGCTTCAGCCGCCGAAGTATTTACAGCAGCATTAAAAGAACATAAACGTGCTTGGGTTATCGGTGAGAATAGTTATGGTAAAGGCGTTGTTCAGAAACTTTTCCCATTGCCGAATGGTGCTGCTCTACAAATGACAGTGTCTCATTACTACACGCCTAATGGGAATATGATTGAAGGGCAAGGGATTCAGCCGAATCAAACTTATCCTTTATCTCCAGAAATGAAAGAAGATAATTATTTAGATCATGTCGCAGAGTTCACATTGAAGAGTAAGATATAAAATAAAGCCCCTAATCGAAGGGGCTTTATTTCAATGATTATTCGTCGTCTTCAGTATCTAAACCAAATTTTTTCAAACGGTAACGTAATGATCTAAATGTCATTCCAAGTTTCTTCGCCGCTAAAGTTCGATTCCAATGCGTTAAATTCAATGCATTGAGTAAAACTTCTTTTTCAATATTTTCTAAATAGCGTTCCAATCCTTCTGGAGGAAGCTTTTTAGAACTCATGGTTGGGCTTGGACTCTGTTGTACATATTCAACGTCTTCTGGCGCGGAAAATGATGCGGCAGGAGTGAGAATTGGACTACGTAGTGGTGCGGTTTGCAAATGAGCAAGATCAATCGTTTCATCATCACTTAAGGTAATGGCACGTTCGATGATGTTACGTAATTCACGCACATTTCCTGGGAAATACTGTTGTAGTAAAAACTGTTCTGCTCTCGAAGAAATTGATTTTGCAGGAAGCTCCCACTCTTGACTAATTTTTTGAATGAAGTGATTTGCCAATAACAAGATATCTTGGCCGCGTTCACGTAACGGAGGCAGAACAATATCCATGACATGGATACGGAAGAATAAGTCCTGTCTAAAACGTCCTTGCTGCACAAGTAATTCTAAGTCTTGATGGCTGGCACTAATCACGCGGAAATCAACATCAATCTCTTGATCAGAACCAACAGGACGAATTTTTTTCTCCTGCACGGCACGCAATAGTTTTACTTGCATACTTAATGGCAGTTCAGCAATTTCATCTAGAAATAAACTACCACCATGTGCTGATAAAATTAAACCTTGTTTATCTTGGGTTGCACCAGTAAAGCTACCTTTTTTATGCCCAAATAACTCACTTTCCATCAGCTCTGTTGGAATAGCACCACAGTTAATTGCGATAAAAGGGCCTTCACTGCGGTTGCTTAAACGATGCACAAGGTTTGCAACGACTTCTTTTCCTGTTCCAGATTCACCTGTAATAAAAACAGGCGCTTGTGAACGCGCAATTTTCTTTAGTGCAATACGTAATTGTTGAATAGGAGCAGAACGCCCAATCAAGAGCTTATTTTCTAAGGCTGTTTCAGCAGCTTCTTGCTCAGGCTGAGGTCGATTTAAAGCTTTTTGAATGAGCTGATCTAAATGTGTTTGATTGACCGGTTTACTGACAAAGTCAAAAGCACCTGCTTTCAGTGCTGCAATCGCCGTATCCATATTGCCGTAAGCCGTAAGGACTGCAATTGGCGTATTCGGATAATTTTGTGTGACGTGCTTAACTAAATCTAGACCATTACCATCTGGGAGGTTTAAATCAGTTAAACAAGCATCGTATTGAAACTCAGTAAAGAATTTTTTTGCTTGCTCTACGCGATATGCTAAATGAGTTTTAATCCCCATTCGAGATAGCGTCATTTGCATTAAAAGACATAAGTCTTCTTCATCGTCTACGAGTAGAACGAGTGGTTGTTTAGTTGCCATTTCCCCGAAAAACCTAATCTAATCAATGAATTTTTGAGCATTCAATCCTGAAACATGCTCCTTGTTGTTGCTCTACATAAGTGAGCTTTGCATGATTTGCCTCACAAAAAGTATGAGACAGATATAATCCTAAACCAGTTCCTTTAATTTCGGTACTAAAAAATGGCTTGAACAGTTGAGAAATATCTCGTTTTGCGACTCCTGTCCCAAAATCGATAACATCTATGCGAGTACGCCCATTATTTAAGTCGATATTTATCTGAATGAACTCTGCATTCTCTGCATTGTGTCTTAGAGCATTCCGAATAAGATTGATCATCACCTGACGAAGTTGTTTTTCGTCAAATAAGATATTTACTGGTTCAAGCAGATTTAATTGAATTTGATCTTTTGCATCAGCCAAATCTTCATTTAATAGGCTGGTAAAGAATTCTTCGAGATGAATAATTTGTGGTTCAGTGGGCTTGTTACGAGCCATCCCCAAAGTATCTTGAATAATACTATCGATTCGTTTCGCCTGTTTGCGAATCATTTTAGAAAGCATTTCTTGTTGATGAGCATCACTGTCTTTAAATAAATCATTTGCTTGAACGATTGCAGCTAACGGGTTTCGAATTTCATGGGCAATACTGGCTGAAAGTTGTCCTAACGCAGCAAGTTTCAATTGTTGTACTTGTTGATTGAGTTTTTGTGCATCTTTCAAAATTAATAAAAATAAAGGTTGCTCAGGCACAATCAGATGCTTCACACGAACATTGACGGTAAATGGGCTTTGCTGTGATTCGAAGGTGAATTCTTCTCCATCTTCTAATTCACTGAATTTGATCAGCTCAAATAAGTCAGGTTGCCATTTAATTAATGGCGTTTTTTCTTGAGAAACAGGGACATTAATGCCTAATAGCGCATTGGCAGCAGGGTTGGTCAACACAATATGATTGCTTTCATCTAAGACCAAATAACCATCTTCAATCTGTTCGAGAATATAGCGATTGATATTTTGTAGTTGATGAATTTCAATGGATTGATGAAAGGTTAGGGTTTCTAAAATCTTAAAACGTTGAACTGCAATTCGCCCAATTGAATGAACGACAAAGAACAGAAAGGCAAGGAAAATGCTATTGCCTAAATGATTTAAGTTATTGTAATCAAAAAAGTTGCCAAGAAAGCGCTGATAAACCACCATAATCACTGCGAATAGCGTGATAATTAGGGAAAGCTGAGCATTTAATAAAATAGCAGAGGAGAAAATAATAATGACATACAACAGGCTAAGTTGGAGATTAGGGCCACCTGAGGAGAACGTAATTAAGCTTAAGCAAATCACATCTACAAGGAAGATAAAAATCAGTTGTTTAGATGTTTGTATTGGAAGAACTTGGAGCAAAAAAAGCTGGAAAATATTCAGCGCGATATAGCAAACCAGTGTGTAAAAATATAAAAAAGGATAGTCATAGTTGGTTGCTAGTTGCTCAGCCGTGAGCATATAAATAAGCAAAAGACTGATTGAAATAATCAGTCTATAGCCGCTATACCAAATTCCCAGCCGATAGACTGTTTGTGATACAGAAGAAGCGATTTTTCCCAACATAGGTGATCACTTTATTAAGGTTTAATCAGTCCATATCGAATCGCAAGATGGGTCAATTTGACATCGCTATCAATTGCCAATTTTTCAAAAATACGATAACGATAGGTATTTACGGTTTTTACACTTACAAATAATTTATCAGCGATCTCTTGGGCACTAATACAGTTAACCACCATCATGGCCACTTGCATTTCACGCTCTGAAAGTGCATCAAAAGGCGATTGTTGAGTATCAGAGAGATATGAGCTAGCAAGTTGCTCTGCAATATCTGCACTAAAATATTTCCCACCCTGCATCACTTTATTAATTGCACGAACCATTTCTGCGATAGGCGCACCTTTGGTGATATAGCCTTTGGCACCTGCTTTCAATAATAATGAAGGGTAAGGTTCTTCTGCTAAACCACTAACAGCAATGACCTTGGTTTCAGGTGCAGTTTGTAACAAGCGGCGCGTCGTTTCTACACCCCCAATCCCAGGCATATTTACATCAAGCAGTACGACTTGTGGATGAAGTTGACGCACTAACGCAATAGCTTCTTCTCCAGACTCTGCTTGTCCGACAACATCAACATCTGGATGGTCTTCTAGCATACGGCAAATGCCTGTGCGTACGAGTTCATGATCATCAACAACAAGAACAGTGATCAAGAAGACCTCCTTTTTTTCCAAAAAACTGGTTTTTTGTTACATAAAGCAAAATTAGCTTGCAATGAAACGACAAAATTAGCAATCCTATTCTTCATCATTAGAGAATAGTTGTACACAATTGTGTCTATAAATGCTTTACCCGATTTGTTCAAATGTAAGGCATAATGATAGTAAGCGCAAATGTGCAGCGTCCTGAGTTGAGTATTGTGTCGTGAAAAATTCTAAAAAATCTGTCATGCATGTTCTAGGCATGTCTATCTTGTTAACTTGGAGTTCAACAAGCTTTGCTGATTTAGTTGTTAACAACAATTCGGCAGCTTCGAGTGTGGGCGCTTCGTCTGCATCGATTAGTTGGTCAGCAAGTGATGCTAGCCAGCTAATGGATGATGATGAAACAGAAATTAGCCCTCAAGGTTCAACGTCGGTCACTACCACTTTACGTAATGGCGGTTCTGCGACAATTACGTCTTCTGCTACGCCGCAGAAAAGTGTACAGATTCGTGATACCTTTGGTTCGACTAGCCAACCCTCAGTAAATGCACGTTCTGCATTGGTGATGGATGCGCAGACAGGTGAGGTACTATTCAGTAAGAATAGTAATATGTCTGTGCCGATTGCTTCAATTACTAAGCTTATGACGGCTGTGGTTACTGCTGATGCACGTTTGAATATGTCTGAAGAGATCACACTTGATTCAATCGACTTTGCGGGTGCGGGCGGTAAGAACTCAAGCTCGACATTACGAGTGGGTGACACGATGAATCGTGCAGAGCTCTTATTGTTCGCTTTAATGAAGTCTGAAAATCCTGCTGCTGCTGCCTTGGCTCGCACATATCCAGGTGGTCGTTCTGCATTTGTTGCAGCAATGAATGCGAAAGCAAAACAATTGGGCATGAATTCGACTCGTTATGCTGAGTCGACTGGTTTGGATCCACATAATGTATCTTCAGCACGTGATTTGGGTATTCTTGTAAGTACTGCTTCACAATATGGTTTAATTCGCCAGTTCTCTACAACACCAACCTATGATTTTAATTTGGGTTATCGTGTGCTTAAATCGAATAATACTAATGCCTTGGTTCGTAATGGTGGTTGGAATATTAACTTGTCAAAAACAGGTTTTATCAATGAAGCGGGACGTTGTGTAGTGATGCATACTACTGTGAATTCTCGCCCAGCTGTTGTAGTGCTACTTGGTGCGTCGAGTTCTCAAGCACGTACCAACGATGCAACGAACTTATTAAACTGGGTTGCGACATTGCCAAAACGTATTTAATACCATTGGTTCGATTTAAAAACTCTTCTTCATGAAGAGTTTTTTTATGCCTAAATAAAACGACATAACTTGTCATATATCAATGAAGTATATTCGTTTTTAAAATAAAAATCGGTTAATGTTGAATCACAATTTGAGGTGATGACTTCTCATACAATATTATGAATCAATTCCGTTGATTTTACAGTGGTTAAGTTTCGCATCAGAAAAAAATAAACAGTTGAGTGATAAATAAATTAGGGGAACAACATGAGCACCTATGTGATTCGTGAAAAATACTTTGGCTATAACGATGAAGTTTTTTATGTGGCTGGACATCGGATTGCCAACGTTTTTGAGGATAAAACTCAGGCAGAAGTCGAGTATAAGCAAGTTGAAATTGCTAGCGCACGCGATTTTCCATTATATGAAGTGGAATCCTTGTTTGATGCTACTGAGGAAGAATTACAAAAGCTTGATGATTTCGTCTTTTCACGTTGTGGTGTACATATTTTAGGAAAGTATGGAGCTGTTTCAGAGGGTATTCTTCCAGATTGTCTAAATGATGAAGATACTTTTGAATTTATTCAGTTAGCAAAAATGCAGAAATTTCAACTGGTGAAATTCGAACATGAAGTAAAGTTTTATGGTTTATGGTCTGTAAAAAATCAACAGTGGTTGCAAGAGCATGATGAGTTTTCAGCGAGTTTGGTTTATGTAGAAGAGCAAGATCAATTAAAAAATAAAGTTGAAGCTATTTTTGCAGATTATGATTATGCGGAAATTAATTTAGAGGGTTCATTAGAAGAGTTATCAAATCACCCAGTTTTGCTGCAAGCATTGATCGCTACTGAATCAGGGCTAAGCTATGATGAAACTAAGAAGGTACTGACAATTGGTGAATGGGAAGATGTGGCTTTATATGCGATAAATCCTTTATTAAAGCAACCTTTATTTGAAATAAAAGAAATTAGTTTAGAGGAAATTCAAACGATCGAAAAAGAGTTGGCTAAGCAGTATAACTGTGATGAAGATGACTGGGGGAAAAGAATAGGATGAGGACTTTGATGCTGAAGCTCTTGTTGACGAATTGATTCAGGAGTTGGCTGAAGAATTGGACTTAAGCGATGAACAGCGAGCTGAACTGTTTGATGAAATGAAAAAAGAATCTTGAAGCTTGAAGATCAAAAAAACCTGCCGTAGCAGGTTTTTTTAATGTATCAAAGATAGCTTACATATTAGAAAGAATAGAATCTTTCACTTGATCCATTGTCGCATCAATTGACAACATTACAGCATCAGCACATTGCTTGATTGCAGTATCAGGATCTTTTAAGCCATTACCTGTAACTGTACATACAATGACTGAACCTTCAGCAATTTTACCTGCTTTGATATCACGGATAGCACCACCGATAGAAGCAGCTGAAGCCGGCTCTACAAATACGCCTTCATACATAGACAGTAAACGTTGTGCTTCTAAAATTTCGCTGTCTTGAAGTTCATCAAACCAACCTTTAGAGTCACGTACAACTGCTTTTGCATGGTTCCAGCTTTGTGGATTACCAATACGAATTGCTGTTGCAACTGTTTCTGGGTTTTCAACAGGTGCGCCACGTAAGAAAGGTGCGGCACCAGATGCTTGATAGCCAACCATTGTTGGTAAACCTTCTGGTTTTGGACCAGTAAATTGATCCGTCGCTGCATCATAGATCACTTGTTCAAACTGATCCGCAGGCTGGTTTGCTACAGCTTCTGTATAACCCATCCAGTGTGCAGTAATGTTACCAGCATTACCTACAGGCAAGCAGTGGTAATCAGGTGCACGACCTAATGCTTCTACGATTTCATAAGCAATTGTTTTTTGCCCTTGTAAACGATATGGGTTGATCGAGTTAACGATGGTTACAGGCGCTTGATCAGCAACTTCTTTGACTAGACGCATACCATCATCGAAGTTACCACGAATTTGCATCGTGATCGCACCATACATCATTGCTTGTGCCATTTTACCCATGGCAATTTTGCCTTCTGGGATTAATACGAACGCTTTGATGCCTGCACGAGCTGCATAAGCGGCTGCGGCAGCTGAAGTATTGCCTGTAGATGCGCAGATAATCGCTTTAGAGCCTTCCTCAACAGCTTTGGTCACAGCCATTGTCATACCACGGTCTTTAAATGAACCTGTTGGGTTCAGACCTTCGTATTTCACATAGATTTCAACATTTTTGCCAATAATACGTGGAATGTTCTCTAGTTTAATCAGTGGAGTATTACCTTCACCTAAAGAAATTGCACGTGTAGTTGCAGACACAGGTAAACGGTCACGATAACGATCTACAAGACCAGTATAACGATTGGCATTCGACATGATGGTGTTCCAATATGAGGTAGAGCGGGGTGAGGGAAGTCATTTTCCCTCAACCTGATTAACTATCGAGCGATTCTAAACGAATTCTTACGATTTCGCCACGAATTGCAGGTAATGCTTGAATTTGTGCTAATGCTTCATCCATTTTTGATTCCACAATTGGATCCGTTAAGATCACGATAGGAATCAAATCTTTGAGACGAGATTGTTGCATGATGGCATCAATGCTAATGCCTGCGCGACTGAGAATTGTCGTTACATCAGCCAATACGCCTGTTTGATCTTCAGCATTTAAGCGGATGTAGTATCCAGTCGTCATTTCTTCGCGACTGAGAATTGGCATATTAGTCAGTGCTTCAAAGGCAAGCTGAGGAATTGTACCAGCACCATCTTCGGTATATGAAATATCACGAACAATATCAATAACATCAGCAACAACTGCAGAGGCTGTCGGACCAGCGCCAGCACCCGCGCCGTAATACAATGTTGGACCTACTGCATTGGCTTGAACAAGGACCGCATTCTTAACGCCATTCACATTTGCAATGAGTTGCTCATCAGGAATTAAGGTAGGATGTACGCGAAGTTCGATGCCTTTTTCAGCACGACGTGCAATACCGAGGTGCTTGATTCGGAAACCTAATTCTTCAGCATATTTCACATCTTGTGCTGTAATTTTGCTGATGCCTTCGGTATATACCTTGTCAAATTGAAGTGGAATACCGAAAGCACATGAAGCCAAAATCGTTAATTTGTGCGCAGCATCAATTCCTTCAACATCAAAGGTTGGATCAGCTTCTGCATAGCCAAGTTCTTGTGCTTCTTTAAGGACATCATCAAATGCACGGCCTTTTTCACGCATTTCAGTCAGGATAAAGTTACCTGTGCCGTTGATGATACCTGCAAGCCACTCGATATGGTTGGCTGCAAGACCTTCACGAATCACTTTAATAATTGGAATCCCGCCTGCAACTGCTGCTTCATAGGCGATTTGTACATCATTGTCTTCGGCTGCTTTGAAAAGTTCGTTACCGTGCTCAGCAAGCAAAGCCTTATTGGCAGTCACGACTTGTTTGCCGTGCTTAATCGCTTCCATGATGATTTCATAAGCTGGATGAATACCACCCATAACTTCAACAACTACATCAACATCAGGTTGACGGACGATGTCCAGCATATCAGCGCTTTGTTTAATTCCATCGAGTTGTAGATCTGGACGTGGACGGCGAGTGCCTACGTGTGTAATTTGAATTTCTCGACCGGTACGGCGTTTAATTTCAGCAGCATTTTCTTGTAGTAATTTAAGGGCTCCACCACCTACAGTACCAAGACCGAGTATCGCCAGACGAACTGGTTTCACGTCACACTCCATTTTATTCAATCATTTTAATGAAGTTTGATCATAGCTAAAAAAGTGCGCAGACACTAGGGCTAAGATCATCTTTAATCTGTCGCCCTAGTCGTTATTCTTGAAAGGAGAGGAAAGGGATTATTTGTTTAAGCGTTGAACGATTTCATCGGGTGTCATATAACCACCTAAGTACTCTCCATCGACATTGTAAATTGCTGGCGTACCATTCACACCCATGTTTAAACCAAGCTGGTATTGTTCACGTACAGGGTTTTTACATTCATTCGCTAATACTGGCAAGCCTTGAGCGGCTTGATCGAATGCAGCTTTGCGATCTTCACTACACCAAATTGCTTGCATGGTTGGCATGAATTGTTCACCACGTGGCCAAGCGATATAACGAACTTCAATCCCTTTCGCGGTAATTTCTCCTAAGTGTTCATGTAGTTTATGGCAATAAGGGCAGCTTGAATCGGTAAATACATAAATGACATGTTTTGCTTTGCCATCCTTGGCAGGATAAACAATTAAATCTTCATTTTTCAGTGCAGCTAAGTGTTTTTTATTTTCAGTGGCTTGTAGTGCTTCACTGACATTATGTAGTTGTTTGTCACCTAAACGGATCACATCACCTTGGATAATATATTTGCCATCAGCAGTGGCATAGACCGAACCCATACCTTCCAAGCTGATCCAAAATAGGTTTGGAACCTCAGTTTTTTTGATTGTAATAATTTTGGCGTTGATATTCGCTGTTTTAAAATTCTTTTCTAAAGTTGAAACTAAACGTTGTTGTGCATTGCGCTCGCTTAATGTTGATGCTTCACCTGTTGCAGGTGCCGTTGCTGTAAGAGCATCTTGTTTTTGTGCGGCATCTTCTTTAGAGCAGGCACTTAGGAGTAATGTCGATGCTAATGTGCAAGCAATTACAAGCTGAGATCGAGTAAACAACATAAAGAACCTTTTTGTACGTATTCATGTGTGTAAGGGGCTAAGCATAGCAAAAAAATGAAATGACTTCGTTAAATCTTGCATAGTGACTGTGAACGAAATCAAGTTTTATCTTTTTCTAAGACAAATGGTCATTTTAGCCGCGTGGATGGTATTTGGTATGTAATTCTTGCATACGATGTTGAGCAACATGGGTATAAATTTGTGTGGTAGATAAGTCGCTGTGACCAAGTAGCATTTGTACGACACGCAAATCAGCACCATGATTAATTAAATGAGTCGCAAAGGCATGACGCAATGTATGTGGAGACAACTCTGCTTGGATATTTGCTTGTAAAGCATAACGCTTAATCGCATACCAAAAATTTTGCCGACTCATAATACCGCCATGTTGGGTCAAAAATAGATAATCAGTGCTACTTTTATAAAGTTGTGGTCGTGAATCTGCTAAATATTTTTCAATCCAATCACAGGCATATTGACCTAAGGGAACAAGGCGTTCTTTGTTACCTTTACCTGTAATACGAAGAAAACCTTGTTTTAAATTGATCAGTTCTAAACGTAAATTAAGTAATTCAGAGACACGTAGTCCACAAGCATATAAAACCTCTAGCATGGCACGATCTCGTAGCCCTAACACTGTATTAATATCTGGTGCGTTGATCAGTGCTTCTACATCTTGCTCAGATAAATCTTTAGGAAGTGCACGACCAATTTTAGGTGATCGATGAGTGGCAACGGGATTGTCATCCCGAATACCTTGTTCTCTTAGAAATTTATAAAATTGGCGTAGGGCAGATAAACAACGTGCAATAGAACGAGGGCTTTTTCCTGCTTTAGTGAGCGCAATCAGAACATCAGCAATATCTTCACTTGACCATTCTGGCAAGGCTTGACTTTTATGTATCTCACTACATTGAATCAGATCAGATAAATAGGCATTACGGGTATGTGGGCTCACTGTCTGAGCCACGAGATAATCGCGAAAACCTTGCAAAAAACTAAGATCATTGGGAATAGAAACCGCAGAAGGGATTCGAGGTTTTTTATTTAACATAAATGATGCCCTATATTCATGAGCACTGTAAAAGAAAAATGAATTGTTGTCGATGTGTGACAAAAGCAAATGCCATTGATATTGTTTTTGGTAATTATTCTCATTTGTATGTATACTAAGATAAAAGATTTTAGGGTTAGTAGCGGTGCGATTGTCAGCATTAAAAGTCAAGCAAACGGCGATGATTACTAAGGTAAATCGCTTGGTTGATGACTCTAAACAGCCAGATTTAGTGGCGATTCGTTTAGAAAGTTTAGGCTTTGTTCCTGGTACACAAGTACAAGTCATTACCAAAGGCGTTTTTGGTGGCGATCCGATTCTAATCCAAATTGGTTTTACGCGTTTTGCATTGCGTAAAACTGAGGCTGAAAAAATTGAAATTCAAGTTGAAGGAGCACCTGCATGAGTGATGCGTTACGTGTTGCCCTTGTGGGAAATCCAAACTGCGGTAAAACCTCTCTATTTAACCACCTCACTGGAACACGCCAAAAAGTTGCCAACTATGCGGGTGTAACCGTTGAGCGTAAAGTCGGTCATTTCCAGCTTCCTTCTGGGAAAAGTGTACGTGTTTTAGATTTGCCGGGTACTTATAGCTTACTTGCGACGAGTCCTGATGAAGAGATTACGCGTGATGTTTGCCAAGGTAAAATTGCTGAGGAAGGACAACAAGACGCCTTTTTGTGTGTGGTTGATGCGACAAACTTAAAGTTGCACTTGGGTTTAGTGCTTGAAATGATTGAATTGGGTCGACCAATTCTTGTGGTGTTGAACATGATGGATGAGGCGCGTCGTCGTGGCATCCAGATCAATACGCAAAAACTGTCTGAGCGCCTTGGTGTACCTGTTGTTGAAACAGTGGCTGTGCGTAATACAGGGATCGAAAACTTACTGCATGCCTTGGATCAAGAAAAATATACTGCTCCGCAAACAGAATTAAGTGGTTTAACGGGTGAACACCATCAGAAAATCGAAACGATTTTTAAAGATGTGGTGAACTTCGTTTATCAGGAAGATAAGCGTACAGATTTCCTAGATCGCATTTTCTTGCATCCTGTGCTGGGTTTGCTCAGCTTAGCGGTGATGATGTTTATCGTGTTCCAAGCGGTATTCGCTTGGGCTGCGCCATTCATGGATGGTATTGAAGGCTTCTTTGGTTGGTTAGGTGAAACTTTAGGTGAACACATTACGCAACCATTACTTCAAAGTCTTGTAGTGGATGGAATTATCGCCGGTGCAGGCGGTGTGGTGGTGTTCTTGCCGCAGATTTTGATTTTATTCTTCTTTATCTTAGTGTTGGAAGAATCTGGTTATTTACCACGCGCAGCTTTCTTACTCGATAAGTTGATGTTTAAAGCAGGCTTAAGTGGTCGAGCATTTATTCCTTTGCTTTCAAGCTTTGCTTGTGCAGTACCGGGAATTATGGCAACACGTAGTATTAGTGATCCGCGTGATCGTTTTACCACGATTATGGTTGCACCACTCATGACCTGTTCGGCACGCTTACCTGTTTATGCTTTATTAATTGCCGCATTTATCCCAAGTCAAACCGTGTGGGGGATCTTTAACCTGCAAGGTTTGGTGTTATTCGGTTTGTATATGGCAGGCATCGTGAGCGCATTGTGTGTTTCATTTGTGATGAAGTTTTTGCAGAAAGATAAATCACAGCATGCATTACTGCTTGAGCTGCCTAGTTATCGTATTCCAGATTTAAAGAGTGTGGGTATTGGTTTACTTGATCGCGGCAAAATCTTCTTGAAGCGTGTCGGTGGAATTATCTTTGCACTTTCA
>NZ_DJLC01000175.1:0-9528 GCF_002434875.1 Acinetobacter sp. UBA6526
GAGTAGAACATTTAATATACTCACGATCTTGATCTTGAAACTGCTTTTCTAAGTATTCAAGTTCCGTTTGTAAGTGCGGACAAACATTTTGGTAAGCATAAAAGCTACCATCTTTTTGGGTAATAAAGATTGTTGTGCCTTTCATCGTGTCGAATGCGCGTGATTCACGTTCAGGCACTTCCTCAGTCATGCAAATCTTTTCCATGTTATGCACATTCCGTCTGAGTCGCTTTAAATTGTTCAAAGAGTTTAGCGTAGTTTTCAACGCTTAAACGAGGGCCGAATTGTGCTACGACTTCACTTGAGATAAGGATAGCAAGTTGCGCAGCAGCCTCCAAGCTGAGACCTGCATTGATCGCATAAAGGAAAGCACCTGCAAAGGCATCACCAGCACCATTAGTATCAACAGCTTCTACTTGACGACCAGCTACATGGAATTGTTTTGATGGATCGATAATCATCGCACCATTTGCACCTTGCGTAATCACAATGTGTTGGTTATTCACTTTTAATGCTTCGATAGCCGCATCAAGATTATCTGTATTGGTGAACATCAATGCTTCTTGTTCATTACAGAAAAGTAGATCAACGCCGTCATCTAATAATTCTTCTAAGCCTGAGCGAGCGTATTGAACCATTGCTGGATCTGAAAGTGAGAGTGCAATTTTCACTCGGTGTTGCTTTGCCAGTTCACGTGCTTGTTTAACTGCAACTCGCGCAGTATCACTTGTAGACAGGTAGCCTTCGATATAAATCCATTTCGCAGTTTTTAGTGGTTCGAAATCAATTTGTTCAGCAGATAACTCAGCTGTAATTCCAAGAAAGGTATGCATGGTACGTTCAGAGTCAGGACTGATTAGAACCATGCAGGTGCCAGTAACACCTTTACTGATCGATTGTTTCGCTGTCTTGATACCTGCATCATTAAGACCGTTCAGGTAAATTGAACCTAGTTCATCATTACCGACACGGCAACCATAAAAAGCAGTACCACCTAGAGCACTAAACGCAACCGTTGTATTTGCTGCTGAACCACCGCTTGCTTGACCTTTATAGCTTTGGCTATCTTGAAGCTGTTGATATAACGCAGCTTGAGTTTCGCCATCAGTCAACCGCATTGTGCCTTTTTGCAAAGCTTGCTGTGTTAAAAACTCATTTGAGACTTTAAATTCTTGGTCAATGAGTGCATTCCCAATTGCAAAAAGATCAACAGTTGCCATGTTTGTCATCACATTAAAATTCAAAATGCAAAGTTTACACTAATGCTCTGGATTACAGTAGTTTGTTGAAAAGAATACAGCTAATAAGTGCGTAATTTAGGATGAAAATCCAAATGAAATTGCATAAAAAATTACAAATTGTTGATTTGCTGATTCATTTAGATTCGCTATCCATCTATTGCAAAATGAAGGTTTGGGTTCTATTGATAGATTTAAACAAAACTGTTTAAAGTCAAAAAATCGCTTTAAGCAAGTAGGCGGAAAGGCTATCGAGATTAAGTTGAGTGGACAATTTTATTTAAAATTAATTATTAGACCTTGAATTTCAGTTATATAAATTTTAAGAAGTTGATCTGCATTGGCATATTGCTTAGTCGATGAATTTTTCTACAAAAACATAGTAATTTACATGGATATCTCTATCTATTCTTCGGTAGACTCTCTAAAGTAAATTGTAATCATTTAATGTAGATAAATTGGAGATAACATGACTGTAGATGTTACTGAAAGCATTACTCAAACTATTCATCCTGCGTTTCAGCTATTACGTCAACATCATGTAGAAGCACTTGATATCCAAGTTTCAGAATATAAGCACAAAGTTACTGGTGCAGTTCACTATCATTTAGCTACTAGTCATGATGAAAATGTATTTTTAGTAGCATTCAGAACACAACCTATGGACTCTAAAGGCACAGCACATATTTTAGAGCATACTGCACTCTGTGGTTCTGAAAAATTTCCTGTACGTGATCCATTCTTTTTGATGATTCGCCGTTCTTTGAATACATTTATGAATGCATTTACAGCGGCGGACTGGACAGCATATCCATTTGCTACACAAAACAAAAAAGATTTTCAAAACTTACTTTCTGTGTATTTAGATGCAGCATTTGCAGCTAATTTAAATCCGCTGGATTTTGCACAAGAGGGTATTCGTATTGAGTTGGAAAATGATCAAGCGGTTTATAAAGGTGTGGTCTTTAATGAAATGAAAGGAGCAATGAGTTCTCCTACAGATCAACTTTACCATCAGCTAGCACATCATTTATTCCCAGAGACAACTTATCATTACAACTCTGGTGGTGATCCAAAGGATATTCCAGACTTGAGCTATGAGCAGCTTGTTGAGTTCTATAAGACACATTACCACCCGAGTAATGCAGTTTTCATGACCTTTGGTAATGAAAGTGCATATGACCTTCAAGAGCAATTTGAAAAATTAGCTTTACATAAATTCTCAAAAGGGACGACTTTATATTCAACGCCTGAAAAACGTTTAACTGCACCAGTTGAAGTGACTGAAAGCTATGCGGTTGATAGCGAAGATTTAACAGACAAGACTTATCATGTAATGTCTTGGTTGTTACCTGAAACTAGCGATATTAAGCTGCGTTTAGGAATGCGTTTAGTTGAGGGGATTCTGTTAGAAAACTCGGCTTCTCCATTACGTCATTATTTAGAAACCTGTGGTTATGCTCAATCAACGGGCCCACTCATGGGTGTTGATGACAGTAACTTTGAAATGACTTTCTATTGTGGTGTTCAAGGTTCAAATGCTGAACACGCTGAAAGTTTCAAAAATGGTGTATTACAAGTTTTAAATGATGTTGCTTCTGCACCTGTGGATACAGATCTTGTCGATGCAATTCTTCACCAAATTGAGTTGCACCAACGTGAAATCAATGGTGATGGTACGCCTTATGGTCTAAGCCTAATTCTAAACGGCTTGGGCAGTGCAATTCACCATAATGACCCGATTCACGTATGGGATGTTGATTCTGCGATTGAACAAGTCAAAGAAGAACTCAAAGACCCAATGTGGTTGTCTAATTTGATTCAAACGCATTTGTTAGATAATCCACATCGTGTACAAATGACACTTGTTCCAGATGCAAGCAAGTCTGTGAAAGAACAGCAAGAGGAACAAGCACGTTTGGCTGAAATTACGGCTCATTTGGCTGATGCACAAAAAGTTGAAATCCAAGAAAAAACTGAAGCGCTTAAAAAGCGTCAAGATACGCCAGATAACTTGGAACTGTTGCCAAAAGTTGGACTTGAGGACGTGCCTGCTGATCTACAGATTGTACAGGGGCAATTACGAGAAATCATTTGTAACGGTTTGGATACACCGCTCAATCTTTATCATGCAGGTACTAATGGGATTTATTACCAACAGGTCTTGATTCAGATTCCTGATGAAATTGTTCAATCACCATATTTCAATTTGCTCTCAATCCTCATGGGTGAAGTGGGTGCTGGTGAATATGATTATCTTGAATTCCAACAAATCCAAACTGCGGTCAGTGGTGGTCTCGGTATGGGCGCATCTTTGCGTAGTAAAGTTGATGACAAAGAGCGCATCAGTGCTTGGTTAACTTTAACTACGAAATCGCTTACTCAAAAATTTGATGCGATTCAACTGTTGAAACTGGCATTTGAAAAACTGCGTTTCGATGAGAAAGACCGTATTATTGAATTATTACAACAACGTAAAACTCGTTGGCAGTCTCGATTGTCTGGTTCTGGGCATAGCTATGCAATGCAAGCCGCTTCTCGTCAAATGAGTGCTTTAGCTCGTCGTGATTATCACAACACAGGACTTGGCGCATTAAACTGGTTGAGCAATTTAGTTAATAAAATTGATCAAGATGAAACTGCATATCAATCCTTGATTAACGAATTACAAGCCATTCATCGAAAGCTTTTACAAGCGCCTAAACAGTTCTTGCTGGTGTGTGAAGAGCATCAATCTGATCGTCTGGTTGAAGAAATTCAAAATGTTTGGGATAAATTAGAAGTTAACAAAGAACCTGTAAGCTTAACCCAAGTTGAACGTGTAGAAAGTTCAGAGGATGAAGCTTGGTTGATTCAAGCCAATGTTCAATTCTGCTCGTCAGCATATCAAGCAGTTGATGTGGCGCATGCAGATGCCGCACCTTTAATGGTACTTGCAGCATATTTACGTAATGGCTTCTTACATAGTGCAATTCGTGAAAAAGGTGGAGCATATGGCGGCGGTGCAAGCTATGATGGAAATGCATGTTCATTCCGTTTCTATAGTTACCGCGACCCACGTTTAGTCGAAACATTTAATGATTTTGAAGCAAGTATTCAATGGTTGTTAAAAACTGAGCAGCAACCTCATCAACTAGAAGAAGCAATTCTTGGTTTAGTTGCAAGTATGGACAAACCAGGTTCACCAGCAGGTGAGGCAATTACAGCTTGCTATGCCTTGCTTCATGCACGTACACCTAAATTCCGTAGATTGTTACGTGAACGTTTGTTAAACGTTAACCTAGATGATGTAAAACGTGTCGCAACACAATATTTGTTAGAGCAGACACCTGTGAAGGCAGTAGTTGCACCATTTGCGAAGCGTGAAGAGTTACAGAAACTTGGCTTTAATATTCAACAAGTAAATTAAAAGAAAAAATTGGAGAAATATATGGCGTTCAAATCATTTGAACGTAGTCATTTAGAACTAAGTATAGTCACTATACTTAGTTCTTTTGCTACGGCTGGTGCAAATGCTCAGGCAACCACGCCTGCTAGTCCAGCAACTGTTGATGCCTGTGTTGCTTTAGCTTCTAATGCAGAGCGTTTAGCATGTTATGACAGTCTTTTTAAAGCACCAACCATTATTCCAACACAAGCGCAAACAGATGCCGCACCAGAGGTTGCTGCAGCTGTACCTGTAGTTGAGCCGAATGAGACAAATAAGCCTGTGTCTTTGAAAGATAAGGTGGTTCAAAAGGTTAGCGACTTACATGTATTAGGCGCAGCGCCTAAATTTGATCCTAATGTTTCTCTGCTTGATCGCCGTTGGGAATTATCCGAAGAAAGTAAACTTGGTGTATGGAATATTCGTGCTTATCAGCCTGTTTATTTGCTTCCTGCGTTTTGGACAAGTGATAAAAATGAATTTCCTAGCAGTCCAAATCCCAATAATACAGTTACTGACAAACAGAATTTAACGTCAACAGAAGCAAAGTTCCAAATTTCCTTGAAGACAAAAGCATGGGAAAATATTTTTGGAAACAATGGTGACTTATGGTTAGGTTATACTCAGTCATCTCGATGGCAGGTCTTTAACTCGGAAGAATCACGCCCATTTCGTGAGACAAATTACGAGCCTGAAGCAAGCTTGATGTTTAGAACAAATTACGAAATTTTGGGTCTAAATGCTCGTTTGCTTGGTGTGACACTCAATCATCAATCAAATGGCCGTTCTGACCCATTATCTCGTAGTTGGAATCGTGTGATTTTCAATTTAGGTTTTGAAAAAGACAATTTTGCTTTGATGTTACGTCCATGGTATCGCGTTGAAGAAAATGCGAAAGATGATAATAATCCAGATATCAAAGACTATATTGGTCGTGGTGATTTAACCGCTTTTTATCGCAAAGGTGATAATGATTTTTCTTTGATGTTACGTCACTCTCTTAAAGGCGGTGATCGTTCTCATGGTGCTGTACAGTTTGATTGGGCATTTCCAATCAAAGGTAAATTACGTGGACATCTGCAATTATTTGATGGATATGGTGAGAGCCTAATTGATTATAACCACCGAGCAACATATGTTGGCTTGGGTGTATCGTTAATGAATTGGTACTAAATGAGCTTAAATATTCCAGAGCCATTATTGCAGCTTGAAGCAAATTGTGGTGTGTTCGCAATTTGGTTGATTTTAAAGCAATATCAAACGCATATTGATATTGCTGACCTGATTAAATTATCTGGTCATGATCAAATTGATGGAACATTTACGATTGCTTTGGCTGTTGCATTGAAAAAACTAGGGTTTGAGGTCTCTTTTTATACTGCACCAGACCCTAATGTTGATGAAAAAGAAAAGCAAATTTTTGTTGAAGCGAAACGACTTCAGATTCCAATTGGAGCTGCCTTAACTTATGCTGAAATTCAACAAGCATTTGAAGAGGGTAAGTTTATTATTGTGTTTTATGACACATTGGAAGGTACAGGAAATCAATCTTTAATCTACTCAATAGATGAGCATGAAATTAGCTTCTGTGATCATTTTGATGTGATGACTAAAGCAGTATTTGAAAGGCAACGACAAGCTGACGGTATATGTCAGCAGGTCATTGTCATTGAGCAGCCTGTAGAGCATTATCCAATCTGAATATTGGCATTTGCATGTTTTAAACGGCTCTTCTTCGGTGTTGCAATTAAGTAGGCCAGCGTAAGAGGGCCTAATCTTCCAGTAAACATTAATATGCTGAGCACGAATAAACTGCCATCATGTAGCTCACCTGTAAGGCCACGTGAAAGACCAACGGTACATGCCGCTGATACGACCTCAAACATCAGATCAAAAACATCAAGCTCTGGTTCTAAGACTAATAAAATAAAATAACCGAAGAACACCAACATTCCTGTTATCGCCGTGACTGCAAGCGCTTTATATGTTGTTTCATGTGAAATTGAATGATTGAAAATGCGTATTTCTTCATTGCGTCTCAAGAAAGAAATTACGCATAAAAATAAAACAACGAATGTGCCGACCTTAATACCGCCAGCTGTACTGAGTGATCCACCGCCAATAAACATTAATAACATGGTGAGAAGCCCAGTGCTGTGATTCATCGCTCCAGTATCAATTGTGTTAAACCCTGAGGAGCGTGGGACTGTTGCTTGAAACCAAGCATTTGCAGCTTGCTCACTAAAGCTCATAGGGCCGAGCGTTAAAGGATTATTTGACTCTAAAATCCAAACCAATATAAAAGCAACCAAATTTAAAATTGCAATCGCACTTAAAATTAACTTGCTGTTCGGGCTTAATTTGCTCCAGCGTTTATGCTGTTTTATATCCATTAACACAAGGAAGCCAATACCTCCTAATATATAGAGTGAGCTAATGGTAATACTGATTAAATAGTTGTGTTGAAAATTCATTAAGCTATTATCAAATAATGAAAATCCAGCATTATTAAAAGCTGAAACACTATAAAACACAGCATAGTATAGACCGCGTGCAAAGCCATAGATAGGCGTAAAAGTGGTCGTTAAAATGATGACCCCAATTAACTCAAAAAGCAGTGTATACGCCACGACGCCTTTTGCAACAAATGTAACTTTCGATAAGCTGGTTTGTCCTAAACTATCTTGAGCCATCATTTGTTGCTTTAAGCCGACCTTGGGGGAAAGGCTAAGTGCAGCTAGAATTGCAAACGTCATGAACCCCAAACCACCAGATTGAATCAACAGCAAAATCACAAATTGGCCAAGGTGGTTAAACGTATCATTAATATTTACGACAGAAAGTCCAGTAATTGTTACCGCTGACGTAGCGGTAAACAGCGCATCCATCCAGCTCAATTCTTCTTTTTGCATAAATGGGAGTTTAAGCAATATTGTTCCAATAACAATAAAGCTTAAAAAACCAATCGCAAGTAAGGATGGGGGGCTTAGGTTAAAAATTTTCTGGGAATTCATTTGCATTGACATTCTAGCTGAAACATCCTGAAAGTTTTTTAAGATGGTTGAGCAAGCCTTCTAAGATCAGGACATCACCTGTTTTTAAGGTAAAGTTGGTATCTGTTTCATAAAGAATCTGTTGATCCCGTTTCAATAGGAGTAATTTAATATTGGGTTCTTGAGCAAGGATGCCTGAGAGATTTACATTATTGAGTTTTTCATTCACAGGGACTTTAATAATATAGTGATCATGATCAAGTGACATATAGCGACTGACCATTGGGTAATTTAAAGCTTGGGCAACACGTACCCCCATATCTTCTTCTGGATGAATAATCTTAGTGATATCTAAGTGAGACAAAATTGTATGATGTGCTTTGGTTTTTGCTTTTACTAATATCTTTTCTACACCTAAACTTTTTAGGTTCAATACACATAAAATACTCGCTTCAATATCCTCACCAATTGCAACAATGACCGCATCACAATTTTGAATATTTAGTTCTTCCAAAACATGTTCGTCAGTCGCATCTGCAATAACTGCGTGTGTAATTTGATCTGCCAGATTCTCAACATTTCTTTTTAGTGTATCAATACCAATAACATCATGATGAAGTTTGGTGAGTTCTAATGCGACAGTTGCTCCAAAACTACCTAAACCAATGACTGCGAACTGTGCCATATCTATCCTTAACTAAATGATAAAAATATACTTTTATCTATTTTAAATGGAATAACTCGTCGATTTGTAATGATTTTGTTTGTCAAATCTTCAAGAAATTCTACACTCATTTAATATAAATAAAGCCGACATAAAGTCGGCTTTATCACTATCTTTATACGCTTATTTAAGGAAGCGCTTATAGCCAATATTATCGCTAATCTCAGCATAAGGATATGTGATTTGCTCTAAAGTCTCTACAAGACCATCTGGATTCTGTTTTGCATCAGTTGCTTGTAATCCCACAAGAACACGACCTTCAGCAGCACCGTGATTGCGATAGTGGAATAATGTGATGTTATGTGTCGGGCCTAAACGCTCAAGGAAAGTTAAGAGTGCGCCAGGTCGCTCAGGAAATTCCACACGGAACAAACGTTCATTTTCAATATTTGCATGTCCGCCAATTAAGTAGCGGATGTGAAGTTTAGCAACTTCATCATCAGATAAATCATCCACTTCATACTGCTGTTTGAGCATTTCATGAATTTCATGGCGTTCAGTTTCGCCACCTTTTAAGCTAATGCCAACAAATACTTGTGCTTGATTACTATCGCTTGCACGGTAGTTAAACTCAGTAATGTTTCGACCTTGTAAGGCGCGACAAAAATGAAGGAATGCTCCTTTTTGCTCTGGGATAGTGACGGCATAGATCGCTTCTTTGCGTTCTCCTAACTCTGTACGTTCAGCAATATAACGTAGACGATCAAAATTCATGTTGGCACCACAAACAATTGACACCATGTTTTTGCCAGTCAATTGATGTTCAGCAACATATTTTTTAATACCAGCTAAAGCCATTGCACCAGACGGTTCAACAATACTGCGGTTTTCATCAAATGTATCTTTGATCGCAGCACAGATTTCATCTGTATTTACGGTGATGATATCAGGTTCAACGATAGGTCCAGAATTATCAGATTTGCGCAAGCGAACCATTTCAAAAGGTAATTCACCGATTTGAGCAACAGCAGTGCCATCAGCAAATAAACCAACATGAGGTAAAATCACACGTTCATTTGTTTCCAGAGCAGCTTTAAGACATGCTGACTCTTCATATTCAACACCAATGACTTTTACATGCGGTGCAACTTCACCTAAGTAAGCAGCGACACCAGCAATCAATCCACCGCCACCAACAGCAATATA
>NZ_DJLC01000218.1:0-9075 GCF_002434875.1 Acinetobacter sp. UBA6526
TAAGCTAAAAGTGTCAACACACCCCAATCATCTGTTCTAAGAAATTTCAATAAACTGAATGAAGTATCGATATTTTTAGAACACAATTCCAAAAACTTAAGTGATATATCGTTGATAAAAAGCTAGGTTTTCATACTCTTATATTCTTCTTTCAAATACCCAAATCATCTAAAAAAAAGTTGTTACCTGAGTATGGATGTTCATTTTAATAAATATGTCATACTATGCGTTGATGGAAAAATCATCAGTATTCCACTCACTATAATTTTTTATCATCAAAGATGAGTTTTTCTGTAAAAAATCAAATGTAAGCTGTAATATTTCAAATAAATATTGCAATTTCAATGGTGATTGCAGGATTTTTAAGAATATTTTCATTCATCTTACATATTGATATTTAATAATATTTAATTAAATTTGATGCAGTATATCAATTATCATCAAAGCGTCACAAAGTTGTAACTTATTTGTCATATTATCTAATCAAAATGCAGTTAACCAAAGTACAACACTTGAATTTAAAAGAGTTGTAAATCAAATTGTATAAATGAGAGAAAACAGAATGCGCTTAAATCCACGTAATCTCGCAATTGCATTAGCTGTAACTGGGGCAACTGTAGCTACGACTGCAAACGCAGCTCGTGATACGATCCAAATTGCTGGTTCTTCAACTGTATTACCATACGCAAGTATTGTTGCAGAAGAGTTTGGTAATACTTTCCCACAATTCAAAGCACCAGTTGTTGGTTCTGGCGGTTCTTCAGGTGGTTTGAAGCAATTCTGTCAAGGTGTTGGCGATAACACAATCGATATCGCAAACGCATCTCGTCCAATTAAATCAACAGAAATTGATGCTTGTAAAAAAGCTGGCGTAAACCAAATCAAAGAAATCAAAATTGGTTACGATGGTATCGTTTTCGCATCTAATGTGAAAAAAGCTGCTTATAAATTAAAGCCATATCACGTATTTACAGCTTTAGCTGCTGAATTACCATCAAACGGTAAAATGGTTCCAAACCCATATACAACTTGGAACCAAATTGACAAAGCTTTACCAAACGAACCAATTACTTTAGTAATTCCTGCTTCTAACCATGGTACTCGTGAAGTATTCCAAGAGAAAATGGTTGATGCTGGTTGTGAAGCTTATGACTACATCAAAGGTTTAGACAAAGATGCTCAGAAAAAAGCATGTTCTAACTTCCGTAAAGATGGTCGTGTAATTGAAATCGCTGGTGACTATACTGAAACACTTGCTCGTTTAAAAACATCTCCAAGTGCAGTTGGCGTATTCGGTCTAGGTTTCTATGATGTTAACCGTGACAAATTACGTGTTGCGACTGTAAACGGTGTAGTACCTTCTGAAAAGACTATCTTGAGCGGTCAATACCCAGTTTCTCGTCCATTGTTCTTCTACGTGAAAGGCGAGCACTTAAAATCAATTAAAGGTTTACCACAATACGTAGAATACTTCTTGAACAAGAAAGTATCTGGTAAAGGTTCTAAATTAGAAAAAGCTGGTTTGATTGCAATGAACGACAAAGAGCGTGCAAAAATCCTAGCTGATTTCAAAGCTGGTAAATCAGTTAAATAAGTTTATTTGAAAACGGAGGCTGGTGAGACGTGTGTTCATCAGCCTTTTTGTCTAGCTAAGTTTTTTCAAATGATGAAAATTGAGAAAACAGTGGAGATTACATGAATCTGCTACTTATCGGTGTGTTGTTAGCCCTTGTGGCAATTGCATATCAAATCGGGCTGAGTAAAAGCCGTAACCTAGCAGGTAAGGGAAATAACTCAGTAACACTACATTCGCGTCCAGTGTATTACGGGGCGTTAGTTGCTTTGTGGTGTGGTATTCCTGCTTTTTTAATTTTGATGATTTGGAACTTGGTTGAACCGAGTGTTTTACACCATATTATTTTTAACAATATCCCAGCATCAATCAGCGCAAATTTAGATGAAGCTGGTCGTGATGTTTTAATTGATCGTGTGCAAGCGATTGCTTCTGGGTTTGGAGTAACTGATCAACCAGCAGCGTATGAAGTTGCAGCAGCGCAACAACTTGCAAAATTCCAAACGATTGGATCATTTGCAAAATTTGCAGTGGTTGTGAGTGTTGCTTTAGCTGGTTTGGTTTGGGCAAAACGTCATGTGAGCCAGCAATACCGTGCACGTAATCAAGTAGAAAAAGCAATTAATGTAGGTCTGATTCTTTGTTCAGGCGTTGCGATCCTTACAACGATCGGTATTGTCCTTTCAATGTTGAGCGAAGCATTACACTTTTTCAAATTTGTAAGTCCAGTTGACTTCTTCTTTGGAACTGAGTGGGATCCAGGTTTTAGTACGACAGGAAGTGCAGAGGGAAGCTACGGCATCCTACCATTAATTTGGGGGACTTTAATGGTAAGTGGTATCGCGCTACTTGTAGCTGTACCAGTTGGATTAATGATTGCAATTTATTTAGCAGAATATGCATCTCCTCGTTTGCGTTCTTGGGCGAAACCAACAATTGAAGTACTCGCGGGTATTCCTACAATCGTTTATGGTGTTTTTGCCTTAATGATCATCGGGCCATTCTTTAAAATGGTGGGTGAAACGGTTGGTGTAAATATCAATGCAACCAGTGCATTAACTGCTGGTTTCGTGATGGGGATTATGATTATCCCATTCGTATCTTCATTATCAGATGACATCATTACACAGGTTCCGCGTGCTTTACGTGATGGTTCATTAGGTTTAGGTGCAACAAAATCTGAAACGATCCGTCAGGTTGTCATTCCAGCAGCGTTACCGGGGATTGTGGGTGCATTCTTATTGGCGGCTTCTCGTGCGATCGGTGAGACGATGATCGTGGTACTCGCAGCGGGTAACAGTCCATTACTCCACGCAAATCCATTAGAAGCTGTGTCAACTGTGACGGTCACGATTGTTAAGCAATTAACAGGTGATACTGACTTTGCCAGCCCTCAAGCGTTGGTTGCATTTGCCCTAGGTTTAACGCTGTTTGTCATTACTTTGGGTTTAAACATTATTGCACTGTACATCGTGCGCAAATATCGTGAGCAATACGAATGAGTTCATCAAAGACATCTCCTTTGGATCCAAATTCATTTGATCCTCAAGTTGCTGCTGAACAACGTGAACAGCGCAAAAGTAAGATTCAAAGTTCTTTGGCAAAGCGTCATCGCAAAGAAAAAGCATTCCGTTTTGCTGGCTTTTCAGCAGTCATGATTGGTCTTGCGTTTGTAGCATTGTTGTTTGGAAGTATTTTATCAAAAGGCTTGCCGGCATTTTGGCAGAGCAGTATCACAGTTCCAGTTTATTTCGATCCAACAATTATTGATGTAGGCGCGAAACCTAAACAAACGGCAGGTGAGACTCCAGCGCATTTTGAAGAGCGTATGATCGCTTGGCAAACTGAAATGGGTATGGTTGATTGGGATGCGTTGATCGTAAATGGCATTGTTTCAAAAGACAAAGCATTGGAGTCTCAACGTGATTATCTCAGCGGCTTGTACACTAGCTCAGAGTCATATCGTCTACGTGATATGGTGTTGGCTGATCCATCTCTGATTGGAACTAAGAAAGACATTAAATTCTTAGCAGATGCAAATGTTGATGTATGGTTAGCGGGCAATATTGATCGTTCATTACCTGATGATCAACAGCAGTTAGATCCAGAAGTTCGTCAAATTGCAGATCAATTGAAAGCAGAAGGCATTATCAAGAATACCTTCAATACCAACTTATTCGTAAGTCCAGACTCTCGTAGTTCACCTGCGATTAGCGGTTTGGCTGGTGCTTTCATGGGTTCATTGTTCATGATGCTCATCGTGATTATCATTTCGATTCCAATCGGTGTTGCAAGTGCGATTTATCTTGAAGAGTTCGCAGCAAAGAATGTGATGACGGATATTATTGAAGTCAATATTAACAACTTGGCTGCTGTTCCTTCGATTGTATTTGGTCTGCTGGGTGCTGCGATTTTCATTGGTTGGATGCAGTTACCACTTTCAGCACCTTTAGTCGGTGGTCTGGTATTAAGCTTAATGACATTACCAACTGTGATTATTACGACACGTGCTGCATTAAAAGCTGTACCACCTTCGATTCGTCAGGCTGCTTTAGGTCTTGGTGCATCAAAAGTACAAACAGTTTTCCACCATGTTTTACCTTTAGCTTTACCGGGTATTTTAACGGGTGCGATTATTGGCGTTGCTCAAGCATTAGGTGAAACTGCACCATTGCTTTTGATTGGTATGAGTGCTTTCGTTGCAAGTGTTCCAACGACACCACTTGATCAAGCAACTGCATTACCTGTACAAGTGTATTTATGGCAAGGTAATGAATTGCGTAACTTCTTTGAAGGGCGTACCGCAGCTGCGATTATTGTGTTACTTGCGTTAATGATTGGTTTAAACAGCCTTGCAATTTGGCTTCGTAAGAAATTTGAAGTGCGTTGGTAATTGAGGAGAGTACAATGAATACGATTGATATTATGAACGCCGTAGAAAAGGATAAGTCAGTGAATCCACAGCAAACAGAATTTACCTCATCTGAAGCGCAAGTTCAGCAATCTAATACTGCATTTGTCTCTCAGTTTGAAACGGCTTCATCAAACAAAAAGCCAAAAACAAATGAAGTAAAAATTAGCACTCAAGATGTTCATGTTTACTACGGTGAAACTGAGGCAATCAAAGGGATTGACCTTGATATTTACCAGAATGAAGTTATTGCATTTATCGGGCCGTCAGGTTGTGGTAAATCAACATTCTTGCGTACCTTGAACCGTATGAATGACACGATTGATATTTGTCGTGTGACGGGTAAAGTAACTTTAGATAATCAAGACATCTATGATCCAAGCCTAGACGTTGTATTGTTACGTGCTCAAGTGGGCATGGTGTTCCAGAAGCCAAACCCATTCCCTAAATCAATTTTTGATAACGTTGCGTATGGACCTAAACTTCATGGTCTAGCGCGTGACAAATATGATTTAGAAGAAATCGTAGAAAACAGTCTGCGTAAAGCTGGTCTATGGGAAGAAGTGAAAGATCGTCTAAGTCAGCCGGGAACAGGTCTTTCAGGTGGTCAACAGCAACGTTTGTGTATTGCGCGTACCATCGCTGTAAGTCCTGAAGTGATTTTGATGGATGAGCCATGTTCAGCGCTTGATCCAATTGCAACAGCTAAGATTGAAGAGTTAATTTCTGAACTATCTGAGCAATATACGATTGCAATCGTCACGCACTCAATGCAACAAGCAGCTCGTGTATCTGATCGTACCGCTTACTTCCATTTAGGTGATTTGATCGAAGTGAACTCAACTGAGAAAGTATTTACTCAGCCAGATCATCAGTTAACTGAAGCGTATATTACAGGTCGTTTTGGCTAAGATTATTTCAGTGATAAGAAGAGCCTTCGGGCTCTTTTTTTATTGTATAAATGAAAATGAATCTATTTTTCAAAATCTCTATTGAATTTTTCTTGAGCAGACCACATCTTAGACGAATAAAGCCGAACTTATAGAGCACTTACTTTATGTTATTCCATTTACCTAAATTTCCTGCTGAGATTCGTATTAGTCATTTAAATGCGCGTGTGAATGAACAAAGAAAAAGAATCGCGCAAACAACAGCATCTCGTTTGGAACTATTACAGCTTGTTCAGCAGCTTGCGAAAGAAGCAAAAATTCGTAAAAAAAATGATCAAAAAATCTATGTTCTCGATTTTAAAGGTGATGTTCAAGCTTCCGCTGTAGATACGATTCGTGAGGAAATTACCTTAATTTTAGCGACAGCAAAAGCAGGGCATGACCGGGTTGTGGTTCGTTTAGAAAGTCCTGGTGGAATGGTACATGGCTATGGTTTAGCAGCTGCTCAGTTAGTTCGTCTACGCGATGCAGGCTTTAATGTCACGATCTGCGTAGACAAAGTTGCTGCAAGCGGTGGCTATATGATGGCTTGTATTGCAAATGAAATCATTTCTGCGCCATTTGCTGTTGTTGGTTCGATTGGCGTCGTGGCTCAGGTTCCAAATTTCAATCGTTTATTGAAACAGCATAATGTTGACTTTGAACTTTATACTGCTGGCGAATATAAGCGTACAGTCACCATGTTTGGTGAAAATACACCTGAAGGTAAAGCGAAATTTGAAGAAGAGTTACAACAAACGCATTCTTTATTTAAGCACTTCGTTGAAAAATACCGTCCACAGTTAGAAGTAGCAAAAGTTGCAACTGGTGAGCATTGGTATGGTGAAGATGCACGCGAACTCAACTTGGTTGATAAGTTACAAACTTCGGATGAATACATACTTAGCTTGCTACCAAAACATGATGTTTATGTGATTAATACGCGTAAGCGTCCGACATTTGGTGAGAAATTAGGTTTACAAGCTGCGCAAATGGCTGAGAATTTAATTCCAGCAGTGTTGGGGAAAATTACAGATGGATTGACCAAAGCAAATAGCAGTTTGGTTCAGCTACGTGATCCAAAACTATAATTCATCGTATGTTATTTAAAACCAGTCATATGACTGGTTTTTTTTATTTCGATAATTAAAGTATTTGAACAAATAGTAAATTAAATAAAGCTAATAAAATTGCGATGAACTGGATTGTCGTCTTATCTATCATTTGTTATTTTAATTGCGAGATTAAATACTTATATTTTCCATTAATTGAAAAATATCTAAAACTATAATTGATATGTGAGCATAATAATGACAAGAGTTGTCGTTTCATCGAAGAAAAATTTTACTGTTTTGCAAGATGGACAGATGCAAAGTGTGATTCTAAATCAGCCATCTATTGTTCAAATCGGAGTTGCACAAAGCGATATAAAATCAATCATTAAACAGGGTAATGATCTTGTCATTACACTAAAAAATGGTGAAAAAATTATTATTAATGATTTCTTTAATGAAATGAATAATACGGAACATACACTCGCAATTCCCCGAGAAGATGGTTCTTATGCAATTGCTGAATTTGACGCTACAGGAACATTTGTTCGCTATTCTCCTACCACAGAATTAACGCAATTTGCTTCAGCCGAAGTTCCACCTCAAGCTGCTGAGTATTCAGATGGAAGTGATGATTTTGGTGTGAGTAAATCACAGTTAGTAAAAGCAGGTTTGGTGGCTTTAGCTGCTGAAGGTATTTATCTCTGGGCTGTGAAGGATGATGATAACGATAAAAGTGATAATGATAAATCGACAGATATTACTGCACCTGCAACTCCGACCGCTGTATTAGATGCCGATACACAAACCATTACAGGTAAAACAGAAGCTAAAGCTAAAGTAGAGATCAAAGATACCACAGGGAAAGTGATTGCGAGTGGTTACGCGGATAATGAGGGCAACTATAGTATTAAACTAGATAGCCCTTTGGTGAATGGAAATAAAGTCGCAGTTATCGCGATTGATAGTGCAGGTAATACATCTAAAGCAACAGTAGTTACGGGAACAAAAGATACGATAGCGCCCGATGCACCAAGTGCACAATTAAATGCAGATGGTACGATTGTCTCAGGTAAGGCCGAAGCGAATGCTAAAATATCAGTTTACGATGCAGATGGAAAATTATTAGGCTCTGTTAATGCAAATAGTTCGGGACTTTATTCAATTAAGGTATCACCGCCATTAACGAGCGATAAAGGTGGAACAGTAGTAGCGGAAGATGCGGCGGGTAATAAATCTGATCCGTCCAAAGTTTTTGCTGGGAAAGATACGTTAGCCCCTGATCAGCCATTGATTGAAGTAAACCAAGCAGGTACATCAGTTTTAGGTAAAGCTGAGGCAAATGCAAAAGTGCAAATCAAAGATGCTGATGGCAATATTATTGGAAGTGGTGTTGCAGATGCACAAGGGAAATTTCAAATCACGATTTCACCTGCATTAACGGGTGATCACAAAGGTTCTATCATTCTTGAGGATGCAGCAGGTAACCAGTCTAAACCATTAGAAATTATGGCAGGTAAAGACACGATTGCACCAGAAAAAGCTGTAGCGCAGTTAAATGCGGATGGAGATTCGATCACTGGAACAGCCGAAGCAAATAGTAAAATTGAAATTCGCTCAGCAGATGGAAAAACTGTGCTTGGTTCAGGAACAGCAGGCGCAGATGGAAAATTTACAATCGACTTATCTTCTGCATTAACGGATAAGACCGTTGGGAAAGTATATGTGATTGATGCGTCAGGTAATCGTTCTGAATCTACGGATGTGTTAGGAACGAAAGATACCATTGCACCGAACAAGCCTATTTTGCAGACCGTAACGGATGATATTGGAGATGTTAAAGGGAATATCTCGGCTGGCGGCTCAACAGATGATAGTAAACCTAGCTTGACTGGTCTAGGTGAGGCGAAAGCGACACTAACAATCTATGACAATGGACAGCCAATCGGAACAGTCACAGTGGGTGACAATGGAAAATGGAGTTTTAATATCACCCATGATTTAGCATTAGGCAGTCATACGTTGACTTTTACTCAGACTGATTTATCAGGAAATACCAGTGAGATCAGTAACTCATTTAGTTTTAATGTGATTGCACCGACGACAATGAGTTCATTGCTGAGTAATGAAATGGATGCTGGAACTGAAAGTGCACAACAAATGAGTTTGGTTGATCATGTAGATCTCAATGCATTGCTGAGTCCACAACATGAAGCTACGCCGACACAGACAACTCAAGCAGTTACTGTCGATGAGTTATTAACTTCTTCGACTTCTAATACGAATGAAATCGAAGACTTACTTAATCAGTTGGTTTCTACTAAACCCTCGACTCCTCAAACTGATGGTAATATAAATACTAATTTGATGAATTTCGAGCCAACTCAAGTGGTGCAATCAGATCCTTGGGATGACCTTATGCGGCTACAGCATTCAATTGTTTAACTAAGTCAAAACGCTTATTTCTGAATAAGCGTTTTTTCTTTGCTGAGTTGGATGAAACCAATCAGGACTGCCCCAACTGTTGCAAGGAACATATCTTTGTGGGCATCCCACATGTCGCCTTGTTGACCATTATAATTTTCCGCATCTTCAGGCGATAATCCCATC
>NZ_DJLC01000137.1:0-11425 GCF_002434875.1 Acinetobacter sp. UBA6526
ATCCAACATCGAAAGTGAATTTGCTTTCACGATAAACGTTGAATTTTCGTTACGAATTAAAAATTCATTTAAATCCAAAGCTTGTTCAACGTGGTCCTGTGCTGGTGACGGAAAACCAGCAGCAACACGTTCCGTTGCCAGTGGGATATGGTAAATTCGATCATTCTTCGCTTGAACATTCTGAATTTTTAGCGAAGTACTTAGATCGCTGCGTGCACCTGTTTTGACATTATTCAGTAACCAACTTTTGATGAAATCAACTTGAGACTCAGGAACACGAATCACTTTGGTGGGTTCACTGAATTGCGCTTTACGTCCCGCATTTGCTCTGGCACCACCATGCTCTGATTCAGTTTTTTTAGCCATAAATCCCCCTTACCCAAGTTTTAATTGCTTGAAAATAATTTAACTTGAAAAAGTTACAAATTCAAGTTGACGAATAATATTTTTTGCATAAGAATAAATTTCATAGATCAGATTTTAGCTTGTTTGATTTAAACAAGGATGTAAACAAACTAAAATTAATGCTTTAAAATTAATTACTTACAGATTTTAACTCAACATTAATTCTGCTAAGTAATTGATCTAAAAAGTAATATATCTGGTCTCTCAGCAGTTAGGTTTTATTCAAATATTTTTGATGTGGAGACATGAAAAATGAACAATCGACGTGATGCTATTCTTGGCTATGCTGATGAACAACATGCTTACTTTATCCGTCTGATCGAAGACAACAATGTTCTTGGTAATAGCTATGGTTTATTTTGTGAAAGTCCAAATAGTGAAGCAGCAGAAAGTATTATGACGACGCTCTTCTTAAAAAAATCCTTTTGGTTAAATGGTTCAGAATTTAACGATATTGTTAAAGGACTTAATCTGATTAGTTAGTCAAAATTTAATTTATTGCTCTAGTAAAAGCACTGGTTTTAATTCTGTAAGGATTCAGATTATTTTATCTTCCATTAAAATAAATCAAGAAAATCTTGATAAAAATACTGAACAATACCTTTAAAATAATAATTATATTCAGTTATAAAAAATCCACCTATTAAACAATAGGTGGATTTTATTTTCAAATTCAACATTTTTTAAATAAACCTTTTATCATCCACAGCTGAGACCAACCGATAAACCTTGCCATCTTCTTCATTTTCAAAAAGTAAATCCATATTCGGGAAAAGAACTTCACCTTCAACCTCAATATGCTCTACTCTTTTGAAAAATGGCAGATCATGATCCTCAAAATCATTTAGCTGTGCCATCACAATAGATTCATTCTCTTCTTGATCCTTAATAATTACCGTGACTCTTTCCATAATATCCTCGCAAAGTGCCTTTTATAAGACTATGGAAAAATTTATGAAGATTGTCGACCTAATCGTTGTAACAAGAGTTATAAGTATTATACTTTTATTAATTATGCTGCTAACACATTGAAATTAGCTAAGCAAAGTGTTTTTTAACTTACCTCCTAGTTACAATTAATTTGTAAAAATTAAAATATTTCAATGGTGATCAGTTAAAGTAAAAATCAAAGTTCAATAACTTACATAAAATTTAACGCATACAAACAGCGCCGATTGACTACAAAGTTGTTCAACCAAGAGAAATCGGCCAACATTTAACCATCACATATTAGCCATTAGTCTTGGTACACTCATCAAGCACTCAATTTATTGATAAAGTTAGCGCACGGTTTGATACACCTACTATGGTGCCGCATATGAGTTCAACTTGTGTGCGGCATTTTAATTTGATCACAGTCAATTGTTCGTTAAAAAAGCATAAGTCTCATAGCGAATAAAGCACAACTATTTCATCTTCAAAAATATCATCAACTAATTTTGAATTGTCTCACTGCTGCTCGATTAATCTAATAACCCCTGTAACAATCATATCTATGGCAATTGTGCCGATCAGCAAGGCTGCCAAGCGACCAGCAATATCAAAATAGCGATCAATATGCTTTGCATGTTTATATCTCAAATGATCATGCGAAAACTTCATTAAAATTAATATACTGCATGATACAAATAGCGTAAGTCCAATGACTGCTGCCGCCTCTAAAAGATTCATCTTCATACCAGTGACAACGGCTGCACTAATCGTTCCTGGACCAATCATAAACGGCATCGCAATTGTGCCAGCTAAATGTTCAGGTGCTCCTCTCATTTCACCAATCGTGTCTGCACCTTGAAATACGAATCGGTAACCAATCACTAAAAAGATGAGTCCACCAAAAATTTGAAATGATTCAAATCTTACATTCAAATATTTATTAAAGATTGCCTCCCCACCCCAAGCAAAAAGAATGAAAGCAAGATAAGCAATCAAAGCGCCTTGTATTAACCCTTTATTGAAGCTCTTTGTTTCCGTATGGCGAATAAGACCAATCATGTAGACACTCATGAGAAAAGGATTCAACAATGAGAAAAATAAAATAAAAGTATGAATATATGGAGAAGTCACTGCTTTCATTACCTAAAATTTTTCAAGAGGCGGCGAAACCTCTTGAAAATTGTTGACGGAACAAGGTTAAAAAATTAAAAGCGCCCTTTAAAACGTATAGGTAAAAATGACATTCGCTAGCTTATTCCATTTATTGTCATCACCTGCTGCAAATGAATCAGCATTACCGCCAATAAATACATCATTTTTACTCATGACATATTCTGTATAAACAGCAATATTCTTATAGTTCCAAGCCGCACCTATGATATTACGTTGTGAATCTTTATATCCTTTTTGGTCTTTATTGAAACCACTTAGCACGAGATAAGGTGTAATGTTCAAGTTATCTCTCACATTTTTAAAGGCATAATTGACATCAACTGAGTAAAACAGACCTTTATTGGCAATATTGTATTCAGTATCAAATGAACCAAAGGTTGAGTAGTTCGAAATTGGATCTTTATTATCAATCTTGAGCTGCCCACCAGTAAGTGTAATCCCTAAATTCTGATAATTAATGGTATTGAATAAAGACCATGCTTTTCTACTACCATCTTGATTGTTCCGCTTGTTATCAATAGATGAATACCAATAGCTTCCCCCAACTGCCATTTTTAAATCATCATTGTTTATAAAATCGAGATCTTGTATTACTCGCGCTACAAACATATTTTTTTCTTTAAGGCTCGTCATCGTTGGATCATCTGTTTTCACAGCATTTGCTGAATAACGCGCTGTATCGTTATCTGCTGTCCCAGTATAGTTACCGCCATCTCGTGCAAAATAGGCTAAGTCAAACTTGGTAGCCGATGGTAATTCTGCATGATAATTAACACCAAGATTAAGCGTATCTTGCAAACCTAGTGTGTAATTCATACCTGCATAGAAACTACTATCCCAAAAACGGCTGGGACCAAATGGAACGGGTTGTAAACCTAACGTGATATTGTCTGTTTCATTTAAGCGATAACCTGCATAAGCCGAAACCAAGGTTGAAAAATCACAAAGGTCTGACCATTGATAACAGCGCCATTGAGCACTACCAAAAACTTTAGGTGACTCATACCCAAAATTTAAAATAGCAGCATCAAACTTAATACTATTATCGGGATCAATATCTTTTCCATAATCTTTATAATTATATTTAGCACGTAAAGTTGCCGAAACGGTTAATGCTCCTGTATCTGCTTTGGGATCCCCAAATGTAATTCCAGCAAATGAAGGTGTCGCTAAACTGAAGATAAATAAGCCCGTTGCAACATCACGATAAAATTTTGTATTCATTTACAATTCCTTGTTTAAATAAAAGTATTAAGAAACTTCACCCTGTTTCTTATTGCACTGTTGTATCAAAAAATTTTCCAGCAGATTTTTGACTCGTGTTTGTTGTTGTTTATGTGCAAATTTCTATTTAATTCAACGCGAAACTTGCACACTGCATCAATTTATGATTAAAAAATTAAGAAATACCGTGAATTTCTTTCCAATTACCAGGATGTACGACATAACCAAATAATGCATGACCGCCATAAATGAGTTCTGTACCTTCAGGTATCCATAGCATTTGACCTGGATGAACTTCATATTTTTGACCATTTGCAGTCAATTCAAAGCAGCCTTCTATTACAAAAACCACTTCGTCATAAAGCAAAGTCCAAGAAACTTCTGCACCTTCCCAACGAGCAAAACCAATCCCCATATTTGGAGAAACGTCAGCGCCTATCGCTCTAGCCACATAAGCAGTTCCTGTTGGCGTCTCACCTCTTAAATTAAAAATAAGCTCTTTATTATCAACTAACTTAACTTCTTTCATATTTGTATCCTACTTACAACTCACTACGGCTTTGCCATTTTGCTAAGGCAATACGGAACTTAACGCCCATTCCTAGAAAAGGCTCAGGCGGATTTAAACTTGGCATGCCAGTCACATATTGAATGTCTCTCAAGGATTGAGAGTCAGCTCCGACAGCTAAATCAGCAAGTAAAGTCCCTGAAATCGTGCCCCATGCAGCACCAACACCGTTATCGCAAGCACTGGCATAGACACCATCCTCTAGCTCACCAAAGAAGTTGGTAAAGTTACGTGAAATCGCATAGACTCCGCCCCAAGTATGGGTAAACGGTACACTCTCGAATTCTGGGTAACGTGCAAGAAATGCTTTTCGGTGTTCATCATGTATTCCACGGCGAATATCATCTGAAATATTGGCACCATATTTTGGAACATGCTTATAAGTGTTACGAATCAGAATTCTTCGATCTGCTGTCATACGTAAAGTTGTTCCAGCATGATCTGCTGGAGTCAGTCCCCAATTCAGCTGACCTGTATAATGTTTCATTTCAAGATCTGAAAGTGGACGCGTCCAACTGGCAAAAGTCATCACAGGTAATAAACGATTTTTGAGATAACCAAATTCTTTGGTGAAAATACTGGTACCTAATAATAATTTTGGTGTTTGGATAGTACCTTCATCACCTTTTAGCAGCCATTTCCCATCTTGTTTTTCTAAATGTCGAATTGGAGACTGCTCCAGTAACTCAACATTTTCAGGTAAATTTTCTCCCATACCTCTTACCAATGCAGCAGGCTGCATGAGATAAGAACCCGGCGTAAAAATTGCCCGACTATAATAATCTGTCCCAAGTACGCCTTTGAGTTCGTCTTTTTCAACCCAACGATACGGTTCACCTAAGTCTTTCATGAGATGTTCAAAGTGTTGAAGATGCGCCTCACCTCTTTCACCAACTGCACCTTGATATTTACCGACAGCAGACCATTGGCAATCGATATTGAAACGTTCAACTAAACCTTGTAATTGTAAAATTGCTGCGCGATTCAAACTCAATAGTTTTTGTTTATGTGCTGCATCTGGATGTTCTAGCGAAAACTTATGTGGTAAATCAATCACAAACCCTGAGTTACGACCCGATGCACCTTCAGCAACTCGTTGAGCATCAATCAAAATAATACGTGCATCAGGTTTTAATTCTGCCAATCTTCGCGCTGCTGCTAGACCTGCAAACCCTGCACCGATAATTGCATAATCTGCTGTTTGAGAACCTTTTAACTTTTTAACAGGTGCTGCTGGAGCTAAAGCAGCATACCAACCACAGCTGTTATCATCATTTGGTAAAGCAATCATGTCCTTAATCCCTTAAACTATAGCTGGCGTGATATTTAGCTTATCAACCCATTGGCTACGCTGATGCTGTAACTGTTTGCCTAATAAAGCAAAACCAGATAATTTCCCAGCGGCATCGTAAAAAGCTGCTGCCCATTCATCATCAGATTGTTCGATACGCCATTCACCCGCTCCAACTGCTGGTAATACGGATAACGGTAAGATTGGTGTTTTTACCAACACAGGCGTTGCTTTTAATGCAGCATCTGTTGGTTTACCTAATAGGCTATTTGCTAAAGCAGGAAGTGCTTGATTGATTGGGTTGATATATGGTGCCCAAACACCATCAACTTCAGCACAATCTCCTAGTGCAAAAATTGCAGGGTCACTTGTTCGATGATCAAGTCCAGTACAGATGCCATGTTTGACTTCAAGACCAGCAGATTGAGCTAAGGCAGTGTTTGGTCGTAAACCTACAGCACTCAAAATTAAATCAGTTTCTAACTGCTGACCGTCTTGTAAAATCAACTGATAACGATCACCTCTTGCATGAATAGAATGAATACTGTTTTGTAATTTCCATTCAACACCAATCTCAGTGAGTGCATTTTGTAATGCTTGGCCAAGTTGTTGTGGAATCAAACGTCCCATCGCGGATTGACCTAGACCAACCACTGTCACTTGAGTTCCATGAGCAGCAAGATCATTTGCAAACTCACAACCAATCAGCCCATCACCTAGGATCGTAACATGCTGTTTATCTTTTAATTTCTCTCGAAATAAACGATAGTCTGCCAGATCATTCACACTGTGAACCTGTGCAGTGTCACCTTCCATAGGGATATTGATCGGGTTCGCACCTGTTGCAAGCACCAAACGACCATAAGGATATTCCCCTATAGAGGTTTGAATTTTTTTATGATCCCGATCAATTGCAAAAACCTGAGTGTGTGGATAAACACGAATATTAAGACGTTGTTCCCAACTCAATGCCGATTCGCGCACCAAGCTCTCACTGTCTTTACCCAAAGCTAATGCATTTGATAAAGCAGGTTTGCTATATAAAGCTCCATCATCAGCAGTAAATACGGTAATAGACAAGTCTGAAGATTGAGCACGTAATGTCGAGGCGAGCTGATATCCAGCGTGTCCACTGCCAATAATCACTACAGGTTGAACAACATATTCCTCTGAATTCTCTTGCGCTGCTGTTTCCATGTTCATATCAGTGATATCGAGCATCTCAAAGTCAGCTTTACCGACCTGACAATCTGGACACATCCAATCTTCAGGGACATCTTCCCACTTTGTTCCTGGAGCAATTCCATCAGCTGGCCAGCCTTTCGCTTCATCATAAATCCAGCCACAGACAATGCATAACCACTTCTTCATCTTGCCTATTCCCTTTTGATACGACTACCGGTTATGTTTCAAACGAATCCCGATATTTCGGGTTTGAACATAACTGTAAATGGCTTCCTGCCCTTTCTCTCGACCAAAGCCAGACAGACCTACACCACCAAATGGCGTTTCGATTCCACCAGCAAACCACTCATTAATGAAAACTTGTCCCGCAATCAATCGCTGAGCAACACGCAAACTTTGGTTAAGATTTTCACCAAATACACCTGCAACTAAACCGAAATCTGTTCCATTAGCAATTGCTACAGCCTGATCCTCATCTTCGAATGGCATGATTACCATGACAGGCCCAAATACTTCTTGCTGAGCAATCGACATGTGTGGTTGTGCTTCAATAATTGTCGGTAGTACAAAATATCCATCGTGTTCGGTAGCTTGACCACCTGTTAAGATTTGAGCACCCTCTTCACGTGCTGTTTCAATCATTGCAAGAATTTGTTGTTGCTGATCTTTCGAAACGACTGGTGTAAGTTCAGCATTTTCTTCGCCAATGCCAACATTTAAAGCTTCAGCTAAAGCAACGACTGCATTTTTAACTTCGTCATATCGGCTGTGATGAACCAATAAACGAGACATTGCTGAACAAACTTGACCCGCGTTATAAAAAATACCGACTTTTACACTGCGTAATAGCTGTTCAAGATCAACATCAGCAAATGCAATTGCAGCAGACTTACCGCCTAACTCCATCACGGAAGGCGTTGCACGCTCAGCGGCATCTCGTAAAATTCGCTGTCCAGTTGGAACAGAACCTGTAAACACAATTTGATTCGTATCAGCATGTTTGACTAAATGGCTTCCCACCTCAGAACCTTTGCCACAAAGTAAGTTCACTGCACCTTTTGGGAAACCTGCTTTCTCGATTGCTTGAATTAATAAAATCATGCCTAATGGAGAAACTTCTGGCGATTTAATAACGACCGCATTACCAGCAGCCAAAGCTGGTGCGAGCGAACGAGCACAGATAGAAACTGGGAAATTCCACGGAACAATTTGAACTGAAACACCCATTGGAATATATGAAGTGAAATCTACATAGTCCTTCCCTAAAGGAACGGAGATCCCTTCGATCTTGTCGGCCATACCAGCGTAATATTCAAAATAGCGAGCTGCTTCATCGAATTCCTCTCGCGCAGTTGCTAAATTTTTTCCATTTTCTCGACAAAGAATTAAAGCGCCCTCTTCAGCAATTTCACGAATTGCTTCTGCGGCTTTTAACATCCAAGTGGTACGCTGAGCTGGGCGAACGTCCGTTAATAAACCACTATTTACACAGCAACGCGCAGCATGCATCGCTGCATCAGCATCTTCAATACTCGCTTGAGCCACAGTTGCAAATACACTTGCCGTTGCTGGATTGATGACTTCCAATTGGCGGGAAGAGTCCCGCCACTGACCATCAACATAGTTGAGGTAATGTTGCATGTTACGCCTCCAAAGCTACTTTAGCCTGTGTTGCGAGCCACTTTTGGAAGAAGTGCGTTGGTAAATCCATTTCTGGAGAGAACACACCACCTCCAAATCCTGGAGAATGACGACCTTTCTGCATCCCTTCTACTGCACCAATATCTTCACTAAATACAACACGCCACGATTCAAGCGTTGCAGTACGGCAGGCTGCATATAAATCTTTAGTTGACTCGTCACCTACAAAATAAAGACGCAATCTTTCAATTGTTTTTTCAGGGGCAATTGGGTCAATCATCATTGCAAACACATGATCAGCCTGAATCCCTAACAACACATTTGGAAATAACGCAACATATTCTGCATGGCGTAATTTATCTTCAGGCCAGTTTTGGAATTTTGGCAAATGTGTGCCTGCTGTATCAGAAAGGTTATATTTATAACTGCCTTGCCCTGCGAAACGATCTTCAAACATGATGTTGTAATGATCTTCAAGTTTCGAATAAGTATTTAATGCTGGATGTACCCACGGTAAGTGATACGCCTCACAGTAATTCTCTACTGTAAGCTTCCAGTTACTTTTCACTTCAATTTCAAGATGTCCACCCATATTTACACGGCGGATTTGATCTAAGCCATTTTCACCCCAAAAAGGTTTCCAACGTTCCACTAATGGCGCGATGTGCTCTTCAAAAGATGGGGCATCGCCAGAAATATTGACAAATACCATATCCATCCAAATTGCTGAACGTAAGGCACGTAAACCATGCTTCTCGCATTTGAAGCGCTCGTCTTTATGCTGACCAATACCACCTACATGGGGCGTGCCTTTTAAATTACCGTTGAGATCATAACTCCATGAATGGTATGGGCAGCGGATAACCCCCTCAACCACACCTTCTTCATGTACAAGTTGCATACCTCTATGGCTACAAACATTATGAAATACTTGAACTTGTCCCTCGCGGTTACGCATCATCAATAATGGCAAACCCATAAACTCAATAGGCTTGATATAACCGTTTTTGACTAGGTCTGAAGAGAAACCCACACACACCCATGTTTTACTTAGAATATTGTCACGTTCAAAATTAAAATAATCAGCACTGGTATAAGCAATATTTGGCATACCATTTGATTCTGTAATCGGGTTTAATACATTATCGACTTGCTGGATGGTAATTAATTGCTGGCTAACTCGACTATTCATCTTATGATCTCCATGTATCTAAATGACGCAGCACTCCCTGCGTAACGATTGGCATTCAACGCTATTTCTTTAATGATTTTGTTTAATATCGATCAAGCAGACAAACGACTTTTTAGCTAGGCATCTATGAGTTTTAATCATGCATTCCAAAATGATCTTGGATGTTCTATTTTCCCAACATAGAAAATAAAAAGACCCATGACTAAAACTCACACATCAGTGAGAATAAATCAGTTGAGCAAACTTCTTAGTCATTACTACTCTGTATTATTCGCACACAGCAGCTTACTGATATAAGCCGCTTGCAACGCAATCCAAGGAGGAGTTATGCGTGCTACAACAGGGGTCTTTAAAGGACTTAATCCGACAGTGACTGTCGTTTCTAAAATATTAGTAATTTCTTTTGTTCTCTTTTGTGCTCTACAAGCCGACCAAGCTGGAAAAGCTTTTGAGATGGTTTCTGGCATTTTATTGCAAAATGTCAAATGGTTTTATCTTGGGTTATTAACCATCATTTTAGGTGTTCTCCTCTACTTAATGATGAGCCGCTTTGGTCATATCCGATTAGGTAAAGATGATGAAAAACCTGAATTTAGCTTTGTCGGATGGATCTCAATGCTCTTTTCTGGCGGTATGGGTGTTGGCTTAGTTTTTTGGTCTGCTGCTGAGCCAATGTGGCACTACGCAAGCAATCCATTTACCTCAAATTTAAGCGATGAATCTGCCAGTATGGCAATGCAAATCACTTTCTTCCATTGGGGTTTACACCCTTGGGCTATTTTCTGTATGACGGCTTTAGCACTGGCCTATTTTTCATACCGAAAAGGCTTACCATTCAGCTTACGTTCGATTCTCTATCCTATTATTGGTGATCGTATTTATGGCCCGATAGGTCATACCGTCGACATTCTCACGATTACAATTACTGCTTTTGGTGTGGCTCAATCACTGAGCATGAGCGTATTACAAATTAATTCTGGTCTAAATCAAGTCTTTGGTTTCGCCAATAGTCTCAGCTTACAATTTGTGATGCTTGCGATCTTATGCAGTATTGCAACCGTTTCGGTTGTCATTGGTATCAATCGTGGTATGCAAAGATTGTCTGAACTCAATATGATCTTGGCAATTATATTAATTGCAATTTTGTTGATCGTTGGGCCAACACGTTACTTGTTAAATACCTTACTGGAATCTACAGGTAATTATGCCCAAAACATTATCAGCATGAGCCTTTGGAGTGATACTCAAAAAGATTCTGGTTGGCAAAATTGGTGGACTGCATTCTATTGGCCATGGTGGATGACATGGGGACCTTTTGTCGGTATGTTCATCGCACGTATTTCGCGTGGACGTACTATCCGAGAACTGATTGCAGGTGCATTGATTGTACCCACACTGGTAACAGCAATTTGGATGTCAGTTGTTGGTGGCTCTGCACTCAAAGTTGAGCAGGATGCTCGCCATGCTTACGAAAAAGAAACCGCAGCTTTAGTCGAAGCAGGTAAAACAGTTCCTAAATTTGAAGGTGGCCCTATTGTAAAAGCGACTCAGCAGGATAATACACGAGCGTTATTTACGATGTTTAATAATATTGATAATGGAACACTGGGACAGATTCTTAGTATTATCGCGTGTCTTTTACTCGCAACGTTCCTAATCACCTCAACAGATTGTGGTACACATGTTCTATGCTACATGGATGCTGAAGGTTCAACAGATACCCCGATTAAAATTCGGATTGTTTGGGGCGTTTTGATTGCAATTATTGCAGGCGTACTGCTCTATGCTGGTGGTTTAAAGGCAATTCAAGCAG
>NZ_DJLC01000199.1:0-15381 GCF_002434875.1 Acinetobacter sp. UBA6526
TGTGCAATGCAAGCATGTATGGATGGTTACGAAGTTGTATCTCCATACAAAAATGGCGTACAAACTGGTAAGAAAGAAGACATCAACCATGATCTATTAGGTAACACTGATCTTGTTGTGACCACAACGGGTAACTACCATGTTTGTGACTCAGCAATGTTGGATAGCTTAAAAGCTGGTGCAGTTGTTTGTAACATCGGTCATTTTGATACTGAAATCGATACAGCTTACCTTCGTGGTTATAAGTGGGTTGAAGTTAAACCACAAGTCCACCAAGTGTATCGTTCAGAAGATGAAAGCAATTATCTGATCCTTCTTTCTGAAGGACGTTTAGTGAATCTCGGTAATGCAACAGGTCATCCATCTCGTATTATGGATGGTTCTTTCGCTAACCAAGTCTTAGGTCAAATGCATTTGTTCGCTGAAAAATTTGCTGATTTGCCTGCTGACCAAAAACAAGTTGCGATTCGCGTAGAAGTTCTTCCTAAGAAATTAGATGAAGAAGTTGCTGCTGCAATGGTTGTTGGTTTTGGTGGTGTATTGACACAATTAACTCAAGTTCAAGCAGATTACCTCGGTGTTGCTGTAGAAGGCCCATTCAAATCTGACGCTTACAAGTACTAAGAAATAGAGGGCAGACGTTTTACGGACTGCCCTTTTTTCTAAAATTTCTAAGCAATTTTAAAAAGGATTTGAAATGACGAAACGTGTTCCTATTTCTTTTGAATTTTTCCCACCAAAAACTGACGCTGGTGCAGAAAAATTACGAGTCGTTCATCAAGAGCTACAATTACTCAACCCTGAGTTCTTCTCGATCACTTATGGTGCTGGTGGTTCTACTCGTGAACGAACTTTAGCTGCAATTGATGACTTTAATGGTAAAGGCACGCCTGTTGCACCTCACTTGTCTTGTATCGGTGATAACAAAGCTCGTATCGCTGAGTTACTCGATTTGTATAAATCTCAAGGTATTGACCGTATTGTTGCGTTGCGTGGTGATTTACCATCAGGACAAGTTGGTCTTGGCGAACTCCCTTATGCACAAGACCTGGTACGTTTTATTCGTGAGCATTCTGGCGATCACTTCCATATCGAAGTGGCAGCTTATCCAGAAATGCATCCACAAGCAGAAAGCTTCGATGCAGACATCAAGCGTTTTGTAGAAAAAGTTCAAGCAGGTGCAAATGCGGGAATTACTCAATTCTTCTTCAATCCAGATGCTTATTTCTATTTCATTGACCGTCTAGAAAAAGCTGGAGTGAATATTCCAGTTGCACCAGGCATCATGCCAATTACAAATGCAAGCAACTTAATTCGCTTTGCTGATGGTACAGGTGCAGAGATCCCACGCTGGATTCGTAAGCAACTTGCAGCCTATGGTGATGACAGCGCAAGCATTAAGGCTTTCGGTCATGAAGTGATTGTTAAGCTTTGTGAACGTTTAATTGCTGGTGGTGCACCAACACTTCACTTCTACTCAATGAACCAAACAGAACCAACTCGACAACTCGTTGTTGATCTTGGTTTGAACTAATTTGTAAGAGCCGTACCTAAGCATGAATCGTTTTTATATCGAAACTGAATTAAATACTGAAAATACAATCGAATTAACAGAATCAGTATTTCATCATTGGGTACGTGTGCTTCGAGCAAAAGAGCAAGAACAAGCCATCTTTTTCAATGGAAAAGGTGGTGAATACCTCGTAACACTCACTGAAATTAATAAGAAAAATGCCTTTGTTTCGGTTGATCAATTTAATGAGTTAGATCGAACTGCACCATTTAACGTAATTTTAGGTCAAGTCATGAGCAAAGGTGATCGCATGGATTATGCGATTCAGAAAGCAACTGAACTTGGTGTTACGACGATTCAACTCTTAACCAGTGACCGCTGCGAAATGCGTCTAAAATATGATCGAGATCAAAAAAAATTAGACCATTGGCAATCTGTTGCTATCGCGGCCTGCGAACAATGTGGATTAAATAAAGTTCCCCAAATTCTTCCGCCGATTGCGCTGAATGATTGGGTAAAATCTGAATTACCTACATCTCGTTTTGTGCTTGCACCAAATAAAAATCAAGAAAATGTTTTGCTAAAAAGTGACAATCATCTTGCTTTACTTATTGGCCCAGAAGGCGGGTTAAGTGAAGTAGAAATTGACACTGCCAACCAAAACAATTTTCAAAACTGGTGTATTGGAGATCGTGTTTTAAGGACTGAAACCGCTCCAGTCGTTGCTTTGTCTATTTTAAATTATCACTTCAGTATCAAAGCATGATTGGCATTGCTTTCGATTTGGTTTAGCTGTAATTTAAAATAAAACGCTATTGTGTTTACAAAAAAACATAGACTGTGAACATAGATAAAAAATTAAAAGGACTATTCTTTATATGTTAGGGGCTCAGGAAAAAAATTTGCCACAATTTATCTATACGGATCAAATTAACTATCCTAATCATGTACGTTTATTTGTCATAAGCGTGTTTTGCCTCACCCTTTTGGATTATGTTTTATTTGGATTTTTTTATTCATTTAACCTGAACGTTTTTTCAATTTGGACCGCACTAACACTCATTGTCCTACTTGTTTTTTACGCTATCTGCCATGTTTCTTTAAAACAATATTCTTCTGTCCGCTATGCAAAAAAAACCAATTTAATTTTTCAGGTCATTTGTTTAATAACAGGCTTACTCCTAGGCTCTGGTGCAATCATATTACATTACTTTTTAGCCAAAGATGTTCCGAATATTTCAGGCTCTCATATCTTAACTTTAACGGCATTGTTACTAACATCATCGCATATTATTGCACTTACTTTTTTAACGCAGCATATCCGCTATTTCTTCTTATTTTTTATTCCAAGTATCAGCCCCTTAGTTATTTCGCAACTATTGCATAAAGATCAAGAACACACGCTTTTTTATATAGCTTACTACCTCTCATTTTTCGCAACTTTGCTATGCGCTCAGGCGACATTCAAAATCCATAAACGTCTATTCCAAGTTCTAGAGAAAAATAAACAACTGATTGATGTAGCAGAACAGCACAATCAATGGACAGAAGAGTTATGTCAGCAGTTGCAACGTGAAGTTAACAAATCCAAAGACATCGAAGCGCAATTACAATTTAATAATCACCTATTAGAACAAAAGGTACGTGAGCGGACATTTGATCTCACTGAAATGAACGAGAGCCTGCAAGAACATCGACAAAACTTAGCTTTTGCCCATGAAACAGCGGGCATCCGCCCGTGGGATTGGAATTTAGAAAACCACACTGTCGGCATTACCAACTCGCATCTCAAAGAAGTAACTCGAAATTCAGAAAATCATTATTCACTACTCGAAAAAATTGTTCATCCTGATGATGCTGATCGTGTTAAAAATACGCTCTACAATCACTTATGCGGTTTAAATGATCGTTATGAGGAAACCTTTCGAATCAAGCGTCCGAATGGTGAATGGTCTTGGATTCATGATGTAGGACAAGTCATCCAAAGAAACCCTAAAGATGGGACTCCACTTCGTATGGTTGGTATTCATCGTGATATTAATCAAGAGAAAAAAGATCAAGAAAGACTTAAACTTGCAGCAAGTGTATTTGAACAAGCCTCTGAAGGTATTTTCATTTTAGATGACAACTTCCACTATTTAGAAATCAATCCAAAATACGAACAACTGACTGGTTTAGATAAACAATTTATTTTAAATAAACATATTTTTGAAATTACTAAGCAAAGTAAGCAGCACCACCTTAATTTTCATCTTTCGATCCTTGATACATTATTTGAAGAGCATGAGTACGAAGGTGAATATCAAGAAACCTATGTTTCAGAAAAATCATGTTTCTTGTGGATGCATATCAACGCAGTTAAAGATGAGGCAGATCGTGTTATTAATTATATCGGTATTGTTTCAGATCAAACTGAACGTAAGCATCAAGAACAACGCCTATCTTATTTAACCAATTACGATACCCTCACCGATCTACCAAATCGTTTTTATTATCACCAACAACTGCATCAATACTTGGTAAATGAAGCTTCAATCCAACATCTTGCGGTCATTCGTCTCAATATTGACCGCTTTAGAGCACTGAATGAATTGCTAAGCAATCAAGCAGGTAACGAGCTATTAAAACAAGTGGCACAGCGTTTGCGTATCAGTAATATTGATGCATTGCTGGTTGCACACTTAAGTGCAGATGACTTTGCTATCATTTATGAAATGTCGCCGATTCATCCGCCAATTCACCAACTCTGCAACAATATTGTCGAGGCATTCAGCAAACCATTTTATATTGCTGATCAAGAATACGTTGTCAGTATCTCTATTGGTGTTGCAATCTATCCCGAACATGGTAGACAAGTTGATAATTTAAATACTCATGCAGAACAAGCACTCACTGAGGCAAAGCGTTTAGGTGGCAACACAATTCGATACTATTCAACTGAACGAACCAATTTTGTTGCTAAACATACAGATTTAGAGTTAGACCTTAGAAAAGCAATTCAGAATAATGAGTTAGTTGTCTATTATCAGCCAAAAATTACAGCACAATCCTCTCATATCAGTGGTTTTGAAGCCTTAATTCGTTGGAACCATCCAACTAAAGGTTTGATCATGCCTGATATTTTCATCCCATTAGCGGAAAGTACCAGTTTAATTTCTGATATTGGCCGATTTGTCTTATATGAAGCGGCTAAGCAACTTCAGATATGGAAAAACTTAGGTTTTGCTGATATTCACGTTGCAGTAAATATCGTTGCACAACAGATTTTACGTGGCCAATTACTACATGATATTGATGATGTACTAGAACAATATGCAATATCTGGTGAAAACTTAGAACTAGAAATCACTGAGTCAGCGTTTTTAGAAAATACTGAAAGTGTTAAAACAGTTTTATGTGCCATTAAAGAACGTCATATTTCCATTGCACTGGATGACTTTGGAACAGGTTATTCATCACTCGCGTACTTAACCGAATATCCAATTGACATTTTAAAAATTGACCGCGCATTTATTTCAAAAATTGGCAATCCAAAACAGGATGCGATAGTTAATGCCATGATTGCAATGGGAAGAACGATTGGCTTAAAAGTCGTAGCGGAAGGTGTTGAAACTGAACAACAACGAGATTATTTGAAGCGACAAAATTGTGACATATTACAGGGTTACTTATTTGCGAAGCCATTAACGGCTGCACATGCAACAGAGTTTCTTCAAAAACATATGCAACTGTCAACCGCAAGATATTCCATTTAAAAGTAAATTTAGAGCATTTTGACAGTTTATTTTACGCTGATTATAGATTGTCAATACGCATCTGGTTCACTGAAAATAAGCTTTTTTGACTGTGCGAAAGCATGAACTAGTGCTATATTCTTGTGCACTTATCTTAATATAATAATTAGACATATATATGCCTGATTATTATCGGAACAATCGAGACTCAGATGGACGATCAATCTTTAAAACAAGCCGCTTTGTATTACCATGAATTTCCAACTCCAGGAAAAATCAGTGTGACACCTAGCAAGCAGCTCGTTAACCAACGAGATTTAGCGCTTGCATATTCCCCTGGTGTTGCTGCTCCATGTTTGGAAATCGAACGTGACCCTTCAACTGCTGCAAAATATACAGCACGTGGCAATCTGGTCGCCGTCGTAAGTAATGGTACTGCTGTGCTTGGTTTAGGAAATATTGGTCCATTAGCATCTAAACCTGTAATGGAAGGAAAAGGTGTACTTTTCAAGAAATTTGCTGGCGTAGATGTTTTTGATATCGAAATTGCTGAAAATGACCCAGATAAAATTGTTGATATCGTTGCTTCGTTAGAACCAACTTTTGGTGGTATCAACCTCGAAGATATCAAAGCACCTGAATGTTTCTACATTGAGAAAAAATTACGTGAACGCATGAAAATTCCTGTGTTCCATGATGACCAACACGGTACAAGTATCATTGTAGGTTCTGCGTTATTAAATGCTTTACAAATCGTGAATAAGAAAATTGACGAAATCAAAATCGTTGCTTCAGGTGCAGGTGCTGCTGCCCTTTCTTGTTTAGATTTACTTTGTGCTTTGGGTGTTAACAAAAAGAACATCGTGGTTGCGGACTCTCGTGGTCTACTTACAACTTCACGCGAAGGACTTGACGACTCTAAAAAACGTTATGTTCAAGATATTCAAGCGAAGCAATTACACGAAGTAATGGCTGGTGCTGATATGTTCTTAGGCTTATCTGCTGCAGGTATCTTAACCAAAGAAATGGTTAAAGAAATGGCAGAAAATCCAATCATTTTTGCTCTTGCAAACCCAGATCCAGAAATTCTTCCTGAGCATGCACATGAAGTTCGTCCTGATGTAATTATGGCAACAGGTCGTTCAGATTACCCGAACCAAGTAAACAATGCACTTTGCTTCCCATACATCTTCCGTGGTGCACTTGATGTGGGTGCAACAACGATTAACGAAGAAATGAAAATTGCTTGTGTTCACGCAATTGCACGTATGGCGCACGTTGAAGCTGATGCAGCAACATATGGTGAGAAATCTGCTTCATTTGGACGTGATTACTTAATTCCACGTCCACTTGATCAACGCTTGATTTTAGAAATTGCACCAGCAGTTGCTAAAGCAGCCATGGATTCTGGTGTTGCATCACGTCCAATCGAAGATTTTGCAGCATATCGTCAAAGACTTTCAGAGTTTGTTTATAACTCTGCATTCTTAATGAAGCCTATTTTCTCTCAAGCAAAAACTGATCCTAAACGTATCGCTTATGCTGAAGGTGAAGATGAGCGTGTATTACGTGCTGTGCAAATTGCAGTTGATGAAGGTCTTGCTAAACCAATCTTAGTAGGTCGCACAACGGTAATTGAAGCCAATATCAAAAAATTAGGCTTACGTTTGCAACACGGTGTGAATATTGAAATCGTTGATCAAGAACAAAATCCGTTATACGAAGAGTTCTGGAAAGACTATTATCAAACAATGCAACGCAAAGGTGTAACTGTCGAATACGCTCAACGTGAAGCTCGTCGTCGTTCAACACTGATTGCTGCTTTATTGGTAAAATTCGGCAAAGCTGACGGTATGCTTTGTGGTACGTACAGTAGTTATGACATTCATTTAGATTTCGTACGTAATGTAATTGGTTTAAAAGAAGGTCGTAGCACTTTCTTCACTCTGAATGCATTGATGCTTGAAGATCGTAATTTATTCATTGCAGACACCTATGTAAATACGAATCCAACTGCTGAGCAGCTTGCTGAAATGACTATCTTAGCTGCTGAAGAAGTTCGCCGTTTCGGTATTACACCGCGCGTTGCGCTACTTTCTCACTCTAGCTTTGGTAGTGATCAATTTGATCCAAGCGCTCAGAAAATGCGTGAAGTTCACCGCCTTCTTACTGAACAAGCTCCAGAACTTGAAGTTGAAGGTGAAATGCATGGTGATGCAGCATTAGATGAAAGCATTCGTCACTTTGCCTTCCCTAATTCACGCTTCAAAGGTTCTGCAAACCTATTGATTATGCCTAACTTAGATGCTGCAAACATTTCATTCAACTTGTTGAAAGCAACATCTGGTAATAACGTAACAATCGGTCCAATCCTTTTAGGCGCAGCAAAACCTGTTCATATCCTTACACCAACGACAACAACACGTCGTTTAGTGAATATGACTGCGTTGACTGTTGCTGAAATCCAACAAAGTCAAAACTAATTATCTTAAGCGAAGCTTTTCGAGAAAAGCCTCGCTTAATGCTTGAGAAAACCTCTATTCTGTAGCATGATTGTGTGAAGAATAGAGGTTTTTTCATGCAAGTTTATTTAGTAGGCGGTGCTGTTCGAGATCATTTACTCGGCCATCCCTATCACGAAAAAGATTATGTAGTTGTTGGTGCTACCCCAGAACAATTATTAGCTGAAGGCTACCAACCTGTTGGAAAAGATTTTCCCGTTTTCTTACATCCCAAAACAAAAGAAGAATACGCACTTGCCCGCACTGAGCGTAAGTCAGGTGTGGGTTATCATGGTTTTCAATTTTTTACAGATACCACTGTTAAACTTGAAGAGGATCTGATTCGTCGAGATCTCACGATTAATGCAATGGCGATGGATGAAAATGGCACTGTCTATGACCCTTACGGTGGTCAACAAGACCTTGAACGGAAAATCTTACGCCATGTCTCTGATGCCTTTATAGAAGATCCATTGCGCGTGCTTCGTGTTGCACGTTTTGCAGCACGCTATGCAGCTTATGGCTTCAAAATTGCTGATGAGACTATCCAGTTGATGAAGAATATTGCAAAGACTGGTGAACTAGACGCACTTACTCCTGAACGTGTATGGAAAGAAACATCTCGTGCATTGATGGAAGACCAAGCCGATGTCTATTTTCAAACGCTAAAAGAATGCGATGCCTTAAAAATATTATTTCCTGAAATTGATGCCCTGTTTGGCGTTCCACAGCGCCCTGAATATCACCCTGAGATTGATTGTGGTATACACACTTTGATGGCATTGAAAGAAGCATGTAAAGCAAACTATGCGTTAGAAGTTCGCTTTGCAGTACTTGTACATGATTTAGGGAAAGCTCTTACTCCAGTGGAAGAATTACCAAGACATATCATGCATGAAGAACGCGGCTTAAAGCCAGTTACAGATGTATGTGATCGCTTGAAAGTTCCAACTCTGTTAAAAAATCTTGCACTAATTGTGTGTAAAGAACATCTAAAATGCCACCAAGCTAAAAATCTAAAACCGGGTACACTATGGCGGCTACTACAACGTTTGGATGTTCTTCGTAAACCTGAGAAAGTTGAAGCTTTTGTGCAAGCATGTGAATGTGATGCAAGAGGTCGCTTAGGATTGGAGAGTCGCCCCTACCCTCAGGCTAAATACATTCTTGATGCAATGGAAATTGTCAGAAATATTCGTGCACAAGATCTACCATCTGACATTCAAGGTGCTGAAATAGGTGAAATGCTGATTCAATATCGAATTGAAGCTTTGGCTAAATACAAAGAACAATACGGCGAATAATTTTCTTTTTAATCTTATTGAAATAAAAAACCCAGTCAAAGACTGGGTTTTTTAACTTTTACTAAATCAGTAAAAATTATTGTGCAGCAGCAGCGGCTTGAGCAGCAGCAACTTCATCAGCAAAGCTCATTTCAGCTTTTTTCTCAATACCTTCACCCACTTCGAAGCGAACGAATTGAGCTACAACAGTACCAGTTGCTTTTAATACATCAGCAACTTTCTTGTCGTTGTCGATAACATACATTTGACGATCAAGAGCAACTTCGTTCAAGTATTTTTCAACTGAACCAGTAACCATTTTCTCAACGATGTTCGCTGGCTTACCAGATTCTAATGCTTTCGCTTCAGCAATTTCTTTCTCTTTAGCGATTAAGTCAGCTGGAACAGCTTCAGCATTTACTGCAACTGGGTTGAACGCAGCAACGTGCATTGCAATACCTTTACCAGTGTCAGCATCACCTGTGTAAGAAACAACAACACCGATTTTTAAACCGTGCTTGTAAACAGCCAAGTTTTCGCCTTCAACAATTTGAGCACGACGAACTTGAATGTTTTCACCAATTTTTTGAACCAATGCAACACGAGCTTCTTCTACAGTTGCGCCGTCTTCAAGCTTAAGTTCAGCAATTTTCGCAGCATCAGTTTCATTTGCAGCAAGTGCAGCAGTAGCAACTTTATCAGAGAAGCTTTTGAAGTTTTCGTCTTTAGCAACGAAGTCAGTTTGACAGTTAACTTCAACAAGAATTGCTTTGTTACCGTTTTGAATAATAGTGATCGCGCCATCAGCAGCAATGTTACCTGCTTTTTTAGCAGCTTTTGCTTGACCTGATTTACGAAGGTTATCAATTGCAAGTTCGATGTCACCGCCTGCTTCTGTTAATGCTTTTTTGCATTCCATCATTGCAAGACCAGTACGGTCACGTAATTCTTTTACCATGCTCGCAGTAACTGCAGTCATGTTGATCTCCTAAAATCGGTAGAAAATAAATCTGTTCAACAAAAACGGCCCAAAGAATCTCTGGGCCGTTTGCAATCTCGACGCTTTAATTTGCCACCATTACATGTCGCAAAAATGACAAGCTTGCGTCAAAACGCATTAAGCCTCAGAAGCGTCTTTAGCAGCGTCGTCGCCTTTCGCTTGTGCATTTGCTTGTGATTGAGCATATTCTTTACCAGCAAGAATCGCATCAGCCATAGCAGAAGCATATAAAGTTACTGCACGGATCGCATCGTCGTTACCTGGAATAACGTAATCAACGTTGTCAGGGTTAGAGTTTGTATCAACGATACCGATTACAGGAATACCTAAGTTTTTCGCTTCTTTGATTGCAATCGCTTCGTGATCAACGTCGATTACAAATAATGCGTCAGGTAAACCACCCATGTTCTTAACGCCGCCTAAAGCACGTTCAAGTTTGTCCATCTCACGAGTACGCTCTAAAGCTTCACGTTTAGTAAGCTTAGCAAAAGTACCGTCTTGAGATTGAGTTTGAAGATCTTTTAAACGGTTGATAGATTGGCGAAGTGTTTTCCAGTTCGTCAACATACCACCTAACCAACGGTGATCTACATATGGTTGACCAGCACGTTGAGCTTGTTCACGGATGATGTTAGAAGCAGCACGTTTTGTACCAACAAATAATACTTTATTCTTTTTGCTAGCAAGGTTGTTAACAAAGTTCAAAGCATCATTTAACGCAGGAACAGTGTGCTCAAGGTTGATGATGTGAATTTTGTTACGCGCACCAAAGATGTATTGACGCATCTTTGGGTTCCAGAAACGTGTTTGGTGACCGAAGTGAGCGCCTGCTTGAAGAAGGTCGCGCATGCTTACGTTGTAATCTGCCATTTTCTTTACCTTAAAGTTTGGGTTAGGCCTCCATATATCCGCATTCTCCACCTATTGCTAGGCACCCAGAGTAATGTGTCGATATATGTGCGGATTTTTTACGACTATTGTTATCAGATATTTTCGTAAAATATATTCACGAAAAGCATTTGATAAAATAGGCGGCTATTTATACCATAGACGCTTGCAAATTACCAAAAGTTTTTAGAGATCATGAATACGACTTATACAGCTCCTCGTCGATTAATCAAAACACCTGAAGAAATTGAGAAGATGCGTGTTGCAGGGAAATTGGCGGCTGAAGTTTTAGACATGATTAAACCGCATATTAAAGCGGGTGTGAGTACCTTAGAACTCGATACAATCTGTCGCAACCATATTGAAAATGTACAACAAGCAATTCCTGCCTGTGTGGGTTATGGTGCTGCTCCAGGCCGCCCTGCTTTCCAACACTCCATTTGTACTTCGGTTAACCATGTGGTTTGCCACGGCATTCCTTCTGAAAACAAAATTTTAAAAAATGGTGACATTCTTAATATAGATGTCACTGTAATTAAGGATGGTTATCACGGCGATACCAATATGATGTATGTCGTGGGTGGTGAAACTTCAATTCTTGCAAATCGTTTATGTTCTGTGGCTCAAGAAGCAATGTATCGCGGTATGGCAACAGTGAAAGATGGTTCATATCTAGGTGACATTGGACATGCTATTCAACAATATGTTGAATCTGAGAGATTTAGTGTTGTTCGTGAATATTGCGGTCACGGAATTGGTAATGTTTTCCATGATGAGCCTCAAGTGCTTCACTATGGTCAAAAAGGCACAGGTATGCGCTTAGAAGCTGGAATGACATTTACAATCGAACCAATGGTCAATGCTGGTGTTTGGCAAACTAAGCTTTTAGGTGACAAATGGACAGTAGTAACTAAAGATCATAAATTATCAGCCCAATACGAACATACCATTTTAGTAACTCAAACAGGCATCGAAGTTTTAACAGCTCGCCCTGAAGAAGACTTATCTCGCTTTATGTAATTTATTCTATTTAAATTATTCTAAAAAAGTCACTTTGGTGGCTTTTTTTATTTCTTCATATTTTCTTCATCAATTTATCTAAATCAAACAAAAGTTTTCATAAGCAGAACAATTATAAATTCTAACTAAACAAACAATTTAAAAAAAACCGTTATTTTGAGCAGGATAAAAAGTTTACAAAATCGGACATGGAGTCCCCTATCATGAAGAAGCATGCGCTTTATATTGCTGTCGGCTTTGCCGCAACATTTCCAACAATGAGTTTTGCTAACTCACCTTATTTTAGTTTAAAGGATGGAGACGGGTTTAAACGTTTCTCGATATCTGCTGGCTGGTTGCATGCCATGCCGCAAGGAAGTGCAAATCCTGTAAATATTAATACCAGCGTTGCAGAAGGTACAACTTCAAAAGTTGGTGAGGTATCTAAACAAGCTGTACTAGATGCAGCAGAACGTGATTCAAATCCATTATTGTATGAGGCAATTAAAATCCTTCCAACTGATACCCTACCTTCTCTGCTCACAGGCACGGCAACAGTTAACGGACTATCGAATTGGCAAGCTCAAGGAACTGGGTTAGAAGCAGATGATGTCGATACTGTAGGTATCATGGCTAACTATCACTTTACAGACAACCTCTCCTTGGAAATTAAAGCCGGTATCCCACCAAAAGTAGATATTAAAGGGAAAGGTGATATTTATGCCCCTTTAAGTGGAACTGCCAGCACCTCCCTAGGTGATTTAGGATTAAAACAAGACATTCATATTACTGACCTTACTCAAGGCGGAAAAGCTGCATCAGCACGTGCTTGGCTACCAGCTGTAGAGCTGCATTATCAGTTTGGTAAGTCAGGCGTCAATAAGTTCCGCCCATATGTTGGCGCTGGTGTTATGTATGCTTACTTCAACGATTTAGAAATGAATTCTGGAATTGAGGCTGACCTAATCAAAGCGGGTCATATGATTCAAAATATTCATGATGGAAAAGCAGGTGCTGCATTGGATGGCAAAACATCCTCAGCGGACCCAGTTGTGAAGCTAAAAGCAACGGATACCTTTGCACCCATTGTAACCATTGGAGCAACCTACGATTTCAATCCAAACTGGTTTGCTGTAGGTTCAGTGTCTTATTCAAAAATGAATAACGAAGCAAAAATATATGTGACTGATCGCAATACAGGAAAAGAACTGATTAAGGCAAATACCAAAATTGATATCGACCCACTGATTACATATGTTGGTGTAGGCTATCGTTTCTAGATAAACAAGATATCCTAAAAAAGCAGCTTCGGCTGCTTTTTTTATATAAAACGCGATGTTTTAAGTCATTATGCCTAAAATTTGCGCACCAACTCTAAGCACTTTTTTATGAATTGTCTGACATCATCGTCATTAGTTTTGCTGATTTTTAAATTCAATTTTTTAGTTCATATTTTTCTTTAAGTTTTTTAATGTAAATAAATAATGTGAATTAGTATCTTAAGTTTTACATTTGGTTAATTCATCTTTTTGGCATGACGTTTGCTTAATACCAATTACGATGAATCAACGATGATTCACAAAACATTTTGCTGACGGCCAACGATGTCCGTTCTGTTCGACTTGCTTATGCAGAGTTACGGCATAGCAATAATTAATGACGTACAGTTCAGGAGAAGGCCATGTCCTCAAATATGAATTTAGATGCAAAAAAAGCTACAGAAATAAAATTATTTAGCTTTTCTACACCTGCTATGCGCGCTTTCCATATGACTTGGCTCGCGTTTTTTGTATGTTTCTTCGCTTGGTTTGCCTGTGCCCCACTTATGCCAGTAATCAAAGGCGAGTTCAACTTAACCAAAGACCAAATTGCAAATATCAATATTGCTGCAGTAGCGATTACGATTTTAATTCGGCTTATTGTCGGTCCACTATGCGATAAATATGGACCACGGAAAACTTATACCGCACTTTTACTACTCGGCAGTATTCCCGTTTTTGGTGTAGCTGCGGCTAATACCTATGAATCATTCTTATTTTTCCGCTTATTGATTGGTGCGATTGGCGCAAGTTTTGTGATTACCCAATACCATACAAGTGTGATGTTCGCTCCAAATGTAGTTGGTACAGCAAATGCTGCTTCTGCGGGATGGGGAAATGCTGGTGGTGGGGCTACACAAGCAATTATGCCTTTAATTTTAGGTGCGATCTTGATGTTCGGTGTTGAGCAAGCAATGGGCTGGAGAGTTGCCCTGCTAGTCCCTGGTGTAATGATGCTTATTGTAGGCGTGATGTATTGGAAGCTTACTCAAGATTGCCCACAAGGTAACTTTAAAGAATTACGTGCACAAGGAGTCGAAGTCGGTAATGTTAAAAAAGGTGGTACTGCAATTTTAATGCAAGCTGCTCGTAACTATCGCGTTTGGATTCTATTCACTTCTTATGCCGCTTGTTTTGGTATCGAAATCTTCATTCATAACATTGCAGCAATGTACTACGTCGATCACTTCAACATGGGATTGAAAGAAGCTGGTATGACTGCTGGTATCTTCGGTCTACTGGCATTATTTGCACGTGCGTTGGGAGGCATCGTTTCAGATAAAGTTGCACTTAAAAAAGGCTTAGATGGTCGTACCAAAGTATTATTTGCCCTCGTGTTACTTGAAGGCATCTTCTTATTCGTATTCTCTCAAGTAAACGTTGTAATGTTCGCAATTATTGCCATGACGATCTTCGGCTTATTTACCCATATGGCATGTGGTGCAACCTATGCTCTTGTACCATTCATTGATCGTGATGCTTTAGGTGGTGTAGCAGGCATCATTGGTGCAGGTGGTAATGTGGGTGCAGTTGCAGCTGGTTTCTTACTAAAAGGCTTGCTTGATGTGCAAACATGTTTATCTATCTTAGGTATTCTCGTAACCATTGCAGCGTTTAGTGTCGTTCTTATCCGATTTACAACAGAGCACAAAGTAAAAGAACAAGAGTTATTTGAACAAGCATTACTAGAGCGTAATAGCGCAGCTTAACACCATCTCACATAGAGGATGAGTAAATCACTCATCCTCCCCCAAATTTCAAAAAATTTTATAAAGGATATTCTGATGAATAAATTCTCCTATTCATTAATCACGCTCGCTTGTTTTTCAACACTAACAAACGCTGCAGATGAGTTCTTCTCTCAAACTAAGCTTTCACTCGATAGCCGTCTTCGCTATGAATGGGTAGAACAAGACAACAAACTAAATCATGCAGATGCATGGACATTAAGACTCCGCCCTGCAATTCAAACAGGTTCATGGCATGGTCTAAGTGCTTTTGTGCAAGGTGAAGGAACTGTAGAAATCAATGACGAATTTAATAGCACTCGAAACGATCAAACAAACTATAGCTCCGTACCTGACGCTAAAAACCTACAGCTCAATCAAGCCTATTTGAAATATGTGTACAACCCTAAATTTGAC
>NZ_DJLC01000230.1:0-230 GCF_002434875.1 Acinetobacter sp. UBA6526
TATTTTAAAAGATGCGAGCTATACGGCTTGCCCACCCGGACAGAAACCAGCTTGGCGAATTCAAGCTAAAGAAATTGAGCTGAATCAAGATACAGGCCGAGGTGTAACTCGCGGTACAAAGTTATATGTTAAGGATGTTCCAGTTCTCGCTGTGCCCTACTTTAACTTCCCGATTGATGATCGCCGCACGACTGGTATTTTAAATCCAAACTTTGGTTATAGTAATGATG
>NZ_DJLC01000230.1:539-995 GCF_002434875.1 Acinetobacter sp. UBA6526
CAAACTTTGGTTATAGTAATGATGGTGGTGCTCAACTTACTGTTCCAGTATATCTAAACCTTGCACCGAACTATGATCTAACATTAACCCCAAGCTACATGAGTAAGCGCGGTGTTAAGTTAGATGGTGAGTTTAGATATATGACTGAAAACTTTGGTTCTGGTCGTATTTGGGGTGGTTATTTACCAACTGACAATCAATACGACAACAAAGATCGTGAAGATTTACATTTTCTGCATAACTGGAAAATTAACGATCAATGGTCTACAAACCTAGAATACAACCACGCTTCTGATAAAGATTATTTCTCTGACTTTAATACAAGCCCAAATTCAAAAACGGATTTGAACTTACGCCGCGCATGGGAGTTAAATTACCAAAATGGTATTCCCGGTCTTAAGGCACAATTAAAAGTTGAAGACTTCCAAACGCTGGATGAAACAATTAAAGATGCAG
>NZ_DJLC01000230.1:1306-5853 GCF_002434875.1 Acinetobacter sp. UBA6526
TGGATGAAACAATTAAAGATGCAGATAAACCTTATGCGCGTCTTCCACAATTCTTATTAAATTACGTTACTGGTGACCCTCAAGGTCTTCAATATGAATTTAATAATGATACAGCGTACTTCAAGAAATCAATTAATGATGGCTCCGCTTTAGAATCAAGTGGTACACGTATCTACAACCAATTTGCAGTTCGATATAACTACTTAACCCCATCTTGGTTCTATGCGATTCCTGAAGTTTCTGTAAGAAGCATCAACACTTATTATGATCAAGACACCCAAGTAAATCGTGGATCTGATGATTTACAAAAGTCAGTTGTGGTTCCACAATTTACTTTTGCAACAGGTGTAACATTCGAAAAAGACGGTAAATACTTACAAAGCATTTCACCACGTGCCTTTTACGCATATTCACCTTACAAAAACCAAGAAGATTACCCTAACTTTGACTCAACTACAGCTTCAATTAGTTATGATCAACTCTTCAACCCTTATCGCTTCTACGGACATGACCGATTAGATGACAATAACTTTTTGTCCTTAGGCGTAACATATAGCCTATTGGATACCGAAGGCTTAGAGCGAATCAAAGCGAGTATTGGGCAAAGTTATTATTTTAGTGATAGACGTGTAACCCTAAATCAAGAACCAGATGAATTCGATAAACAACGTCGTACTGGTCCTATCGTAAGCTTGTCTAGCCAACTCAACCAGAACTTCACTATTGCTGCGAATTCAGCATGGATGGACAGTGGCGATAATGCTCAACGAGATTTCCAAGCTTACTATGTAGGTGATAAAGGCAATCTCTATAACCTAGGTTACTTCTATCGTAAATACATTCCAGATCGCCAAGATGCATACGACCAAGCTGTTGCATCCTTTATACAACCCGTAAAAGATAATTGGCGTATTATGGGTCACGCTCAATATGATTTAGATAATAATTTAATGCGCGAATATTTACTCGGTGTAAATTATGAGTCTTGTTGTTGGGCAGTTTCCGTTTATGGTCGCTCTTACTACAATGATTTGGATGATCCTACACTTCCTGACGTTCATAGAAAGAAAGCGATCATGGCAGAATTTACTCTTAAAGGGCTAGGCGCTTTAAACAACAAACTTGCTTCTCTTTTAGAAAATAGAGTTTTGGGTTTCAACAAAATTAATCAATCTTGGACACAACGTTAATGAAGATAAAATCTTTTCAACATATCTTTAGAGCCACTGTTCTAGCTGCCCTAATTTCTTCATCAATGCAAAGCTTTGCACAACCTACGGATGAGGTTGTTGCAATTGTTGATAGTAGTGTCATTCTTAAAAGTGATTTAGCACAAGGGATTGCAGAAACAGAACACCAGCTTAAAGCGCAAAACAAAACTGTTCCCCCATTACAATATTTGCAAATGCAGGTTCTAGACCAACTTATTGTTCGTCAAGCTCAGTTAGAGCAAGTAAAACGATATGGTATTAAACCTGATGAGAAAAGTTTAAATGCTGCTGTTCTAAAAGTTGCAAATCAATCAGGCGCAAATAGCCTAGAAGCATTCCAACAAAAATTAGATGCGATTGCTCCGGGTACTTACGAGAGTCTACGTGGTCGTATTGCAGAAGATCTTTCGATTGGTCGTTTACGCCAACAACAAGTAATGTCACGTATTAAAATTAGCGATCACGATGTTGAAAACTTTTTAAACTCACCTGAAGGTCAAGCTGCACTTGGTACACAAGCACACGTAATTCATATGCGGATTTCAGGTGACAACACTGAAGAAGTTCAAAAAATAGCAAAAGAAGTTAAGCAAGCTTTAGCCAACAATGATGACCCTAAAGCAATTAGCTCTAAATTTTCTTCTTCTACGGTAACTGTTGATGGTGCTGACATGGGCTTCCGCTCATTATCAGAAATACCAACTGAACTATCTGCACGAATTGCGCCATTGAAAGTTGGTCAAACTACTGAACTTATTAATGTTCGTGATGGTGTGCATGTTTTAAAGTTGCTAGACCGCAAACAAAATGATCAAAAAGCACTTGTGCCACAATATCTAACACGTCACATCCTGATTCAGCCATCAGAAGTTGTTAGCCTTGATCGTGCTAAACAAATGATCGACAGCTTATATAATCGTGCTAAAGCTGGTGAAGATTTTGGCACTCTAGCTGCAACATATTCAAACGACACTGGCTCTGCACGTGATGGCGGTAGCTTAGGTTGGGTGAGTCCAGGCACCATGGTTCCTGAGTTTGAACAAGTTATGAAAGACACACCTGTTGGTCAAGTCAGTAAACCATTCCAAACACAGTTTGGATGGCACATTCTGCAAGTGAGCGATACGCGCCAACAAGACATGACCAAAGAAGTTCAAGAACGTATGGCTCGTCAAATTCTTGGTGAACGTCAATTTGATACCGAGGTTGATAGCTGGATGCGTGAACTTCGTGCAAATGCCTATGTTGAAATCAAAGACGTGAGCTTAGATTCCAAAGCTCAACAGAATAAATAACAGAAAAAGCCAGCAATCTGCTGGCTTTTTTCATCTCATTCCTAAAAATAAAAATAGCGGCAATTGCCGCTATTTTTGCATTACAAAATGATTATTTGTAACGATCAACCATTTTCTCTAAAGAGATTGGGCGAATCTTATCTGCATTACCAGCCGTACCAAATGCTTCGTAACGAGCAACACAGATATCTTTCATTGCTTCAACTGTTTCACCAAAGAATTTACGTGGATCAAATTCACTTGGTTTTTCAGACATCATACGGCGCATTGCACCTGTAGATGCCAAACGTAAATCAGTGTCAATATTAATCTTACGCACACCGTGTTTAATCGCTTCTACAAGCTGATCTACAGGCACACCGTAAGTTTCTTTAATATCGCCACCATATTGGTTAATAATCGCCAACCATTCTTGTGGTACAGAGCTTGAACCATGCATTACAAGATGCGTATTTGGCAATGCAGCGTGAATTTCTTTAATACGATCAATTGCCAAGATATCGCCTGTAGGTGGACGAGTAAACTTGTACGCACCATGAGATGTTCCCACAGCAATCGCCAAAGCATCAACGTTTGTATCAGCTACGAACTGAGTTGCCTCTTCTACTGAAGTTAACAACTGAGAGTGATCTAGCACACCTTCTGCACCAACACCATCTTCTTCGCCAGCCATACCAGTCTCAAGACTACCCAAGCAACCGATCTCACCTTCAACTGAAACACCACATGCATGCGCCATAGCAACAACACGACGTGTTACATCAACATTGTAGTCATATGAAGTTGGTGTTTTACCATCAGCACCTAATGAACCATCCATCATCACTGAGCTGAAACCTAATTGGATAGAACGCTGGCACACATCAGGACTCGTACCATGATCTTGGTGCATTACCACTGGAATATGTGGCCATTCTTCAATTGCAGCTAGAATAAGATGACGTAAGAAAGGTGCACCCGCATATTTACGCGCACCTGCTGATGCTTGCACGATTACAGGTGAATTAGTTGCATCTGCTGCGAGCATGATTGCGCGCATTTGTTCTAAGTTGTTTACGTTAAACGCTGGTACGCCGTAGTTATGTTCTGCAGCGTGATCCAAGAGCTGGCGCATTGAGATGAGTGCCATAATATCCTCCCAGGTAATGCGCCATATTCTACATGTTGATTTATTTCAATTCAGCAACTAATCACAGTAAATCAAAAAAAATCCTCAATCTTTTGTGTAATTTGAGTACTAAATTGTATTTAAAAATAAAAAAGATCAAATCACAGCATGATTTGATCTTTTTATAAATGTTTTTATTAAGTCAAATGATAGATTTTGTTTAACTTAACAATAACCTTCTAAACGTGTTAGAGGTAATTTCTTACCAATCGCCTTTTCAATCTCTGGCAAATAAAATGCATCATCTTCTGACAAGAAGCTGATACTCACACCTTGTGCACCTGCACGACCAGTACGGCCAATACGATGTACATAATCATCAGACTGTTCAGGCAAAGTAAAATTAATTACGTGCGATACACCATCAACATGAATACCACGACCCGCAACATCAGTTGCAATCATAATATTATTTTTACCCTGCTTAAATTGATCGAGCATTTTTAGGCGCTTGTCTTGCGCAATTTCACCTGACAACATACCAACTTTATAACCATCACGTTTCAAATGATCATAAAGACGACGCACTTGATCACGACGATTCGCAAAAATCATCACCTTATCAATCGGCTCATCTTTCAAAATTTCTTGTAGTAGTTTGTATTTATCTTTATTTTCTACAACATACACACGCTGCTCAACATCGTTATTAGTTTTATGTTCAGGCTCAATTTCCACCGTCACAGGCTCAAATAACCATTGACGCGCAAGATTCAAAACATCATAGCTAAATGTTGCTGAGAACATTAAAGTTTGACGTTGCTCTTTAAATGGCGAATAACGAACGATTCGTTTTACTGACGGAATAAAACCCATATCAAGCAATCGGTCAGCTTCATCAATCACCAAAAATTCAATTCGATCCAACCAAAC
>NZ_DJLC01000082.1:0-20126 GCF_002434875.1 Acinetobacter sp. UBA6526
GGATTTAAGGGAACTGTCATTACCCTACATAAAAATATAGCAACAACTATTATTTTCTTGGTTGTTATTCGTATTTTTTGGCGCTACACACATCCTGCACCAAAGTTACCAGCAACGATGTCACCGATGATGAAATGCTTAGCGCATATAGGGCATTTATTCCTTTATTTAATGTTATTAGCTCTACCAATTACGGGTTGTTTGTTTAGTTGGAGTGCTGGTCATCCTGCACCTGTTTTATATTTATTTGAGATCCCTCGTTTAGTACAAGATAATCCCGATCTACTTGCAATTGTCAAACCGCTGCATATTTATTTATCTTGGTTTGCAGGTCTACTAGTTGCTGGACACATTTTGGCTGCGATTAAACACCATGTGATTGATAAAGATAACGTCTTGCTGAGTATGTTACGTCAACCTAAATAAATATAAAGGCATAAAAAAACCGCATAATGCGGTTTTTTTATTTTAAATGGCTTTAATTTCTTCAATCCACTTTTGCTTTTCTTCATCAGAAATAAACGAAGCTTCAAAAGAGTTGATCGCAAGCTGCTTTAATTCATCATGACTCAGTGCTAACGCTTCTTGAATCGCAATAAAGTTATCATTCATGTAACCACCAAAATATGATGGGTCATCTGAATTAACAGTAACATGTACACCTTTCTGTAATAGACGACGAATATTATGTTCGCCCATATCTTTCACAACGCACAATTTCAAGTTACTGAGTGGACAAACCGTTAACGGCATCTTTTCAGAAATTAAACGTGTCATCAAACGCTCATCTTCTTCTGAACGTACACCATGATCGATACGATTCACTTTGAGTAAATCCAGTGCTTCCCAGATATATTCTGGAGGACCTTCCTCACCAGCATGTGCAACAATCAAAAATCCTGCTTCACGAGCTTTAGCGAAAACACGTTCAAACTTTGATGGTGGATGACCAACTTCACTTGAATCCAGTCCAATTGCAATAATCTCATCTTTAAATGGCAATGCTTGCTCAAGTGTTTCAAATGCTTTTTCTTCACTTAAATGACGCAAGAAGCACATGATCAACTGAGAGCTAATCCCTAATTTTTCTTTTGCATCTGTGCATGCACGTTTTAACCCCGCCAATACTGTCGCAAATTCAACTCCACGCTCAGTATGTGTCTGTGGGTCAAAGAACATTTCTGTATGAACAACTCGATCTTCAGCACATTTTTCAAAGTATGCCCAAGCGAGATCATAAAAGTCTTGTTCATGAACAAGTACATTTGCACCTGCATAGTAAATGCGCAGAAATGATTGAAGATTGTGAAAGTTATAAGCATGTTTCACTTCTTCAACTGATTGATAAGGAATCTGAATCTGATTACGCTGTGCAATTGCAAACATCAGTTCTGGTTCAAAAGTCCCTTCAATATGCACATGCAATTCGGCCTTTGGTAAAGCACGAATCAGCTCGATTTGATTCATATGAACTCCGCGTCTAAATAAAAAAGGGTGTTACCTGAACGAGTACACCCTTTTAGGGTTCTCTTTGAGAAAATATTTCACAAAGAGAATAATAAATGAATAGCAACGATTTGCTTAGCCACCAAATGCGATGAATTTGAATACCCACAAAGCAGCAATAATCCAAACCATATATGGAACGGTTTTTGCTTTGCCTGTCAGTAATTTAACTAGCGCATAGCTAATAAAGCCCATTGCAATACCATCTGCAATTGAATAAGTAAATGGCATGAATACGATGGTTAGAAATGCAGGAACAGCTTCCGTAATATCATCCCAATCAATATGCGTAATCCCTTGTATCATCAACACACCGATAAATAACAAAGCTGGTGCAGTCGCAAAACCTGGTACAGATTGAGCCAAGGGTGCAAGGAATAAGCATCCAATAAATAAGAATGCAACCACAACCGCTGTTAAACCTGTACGTCCACCCGCTGCAACACCCGAAGCAGACTCGATATATGGTGTGGTGGATGATGTACCTAAGGCAGCACCTGCAACAATAGCAGTAGAGTCAGCAAATAACGCTTTCTTTAAACGAGGTAATTTACCATCTTGAAGTAGGCCTGCACGATGTGAAACACCAACTAATGTCCCTGTACTATCAAACAAATCTACGATAAAGAAGACAAAAATTACCCCAACCATACTTGCAGTAAATAACCCTTCAAAGTCCATTTGCATAAAGGTTGGCGCTAAAGAAGGAACTTGACCAACAACGCCCTTGAATTCGTTTAAACCCATTGCTGTTGCAATTGCTGTTACGACCAAGATACTAATAATAATTGCGCCACGCACTTTAAATTGGTGCAATACAACAATCATTAAAAAGCCAAATAATGCCAATAGAACTGTAGGCTGTTTAATATCACCCAAACCCACTAAAGTTGCAGGATTATCTACAATGATTCCAGCATTTTTAAGTGCAATCAAAGCAAGGAATAAACCAATACCACCACCGATTGCAAACTTTAACGACATAGGAATTGCATTCACGATTGCTTCACGAATTTTGAAAAAGCTAATCGCTAAGAAAACCAAACCTGAAACGAACACAGCCGCCAAAGCCGTTTGCCAAGGCACCCCCATGCCTAAACACACTGAATAGGTAAAATAAGCATTTAAGCCCATACCTGGTGCAAGTGCAATTGGGTAATTTGCAACAATCCCCATGACCAAGCAGCCAATTGCAGCTGCCAAACAAGTCGCTACAAAGACAGCGCCATGATCCATTCCTGTTTCAGAAAGAATGAGTGGGTTTACAATGATGATGTAACACATGGTCAAAAATGTAGTTACACCAGCTAGAACTTCTGTTCTAAAGTTGGTTTTATTATCGCTCAACTTAAATAAGCGTTCTAACAAACCAGCCGAAGCATTAGGCGTTGTCATAACATAGCACCTGTTAAAATCTAAGATCGTAGAATTTGAAATCTATACGCTTGTGTTTCAAATAGTTTTTTGAATGTACACAAAAAGGTATACAAGACAATAAAGCAATCTATATGCCAATATTGCACTTGCTACGCAGACGATAGGTATAAATTTGATTCCGATATCAAAACGTAAAAAGCTGCATAACGAGATGCAGCTTTTTATTTAATGGTAAATATTTTAACAGATTCTCATCAAAACTTGAGTATCACAGCATAAAAAAAGCATAAACAATCCATTCATCCTGAGTCACCTAATTTTTGATTAGATGATCAAGCAAAATTCAACTCTTTTGCTTATAAGAAGACAAATGCGTATTGTGCTTTACATAGTTAGGATTATGTTGGATCTCATTTAAACTATGCTCAGCATCATTGACAATCTTAATAAGCTCTTCCCGTTTTTTGTTTTGGGCATCCGCATACGATGCATATCCCAAAACAAAGACGGAACAAACAACTAATAGTGCAAGTAATATCTTCATTATTATTATCTCAATTGTATGCTTTTCTTTAATACTAACAAAATAGAACAAAAATGAGAACCACTTAACATTTAACAACCACTAATTAGCAATAAGTCACAATTATATAACCTTTCACAAATTGGTTCTGTACATTTTATATCCAAATAAATACTAGAATAATCTAGTTTTTAAAGCAATAGCATTTTATATAATTCAATTAGATAGCAAGTTTTTGTATAGCTAAATTTTACCAATTAGTTGATTTATCAATATATAAAGCTGTTACATTTAGTTAAAAAAACATCTTTGCTCAATGAGCAAAGATGTTCTGTATTGCAATAATTTAGATATTTAGAATTGATAGTTTAAACGAACTAAGAAATTACGCGGTGTTCCTGGCATTGATGCTGAGCGCCAATATTCTTTATTCGTTAAATTATTCACTGCTATCGTTACATTCCAAGGATCAGCACTGTAACCAATTGCCGCATCTACTCGAGTAAAACCATCAAATGACATAGGATCATTATCCAAATTACCGCGTGCATAGACTGTTGCATCACCTACATAAGTTGCACCAACCTCTGTATAGATTTTATCTGTCGGCAAATAGCGTACAAATAAGTTACCTGTATGTTTTGGCACGTTATTCAGTACTTTACCAATATTCTGTGGTTTCCCCTTATCCTTTGTAACTTCGGCTTCGTTATATCCATAACCACCACGAACAAATACATTATCCAACACACGCCCAATGAAGCTAAATTCAACACCACGAGAACGATGTTGCCCACCTACAGCCCAAACATTTGGCTCATCATCTGGATTAGGCTTATAACGAATATTGTTTTTACGAATATCAAATACGGAAAATTGAGTATTTAAACGATCATTGATCCAATCACTTTTAACACCCACTTCATATTGTTCGTTGTATTGCGGCTCTGCATCAAAAGCATCTAAGTTTGTATTTGCAGACACTACATTTACACCAACACTCCCCCCAAATGGTGCAAAACTTTTACTATAAGATGCATAGAAACTTTGACTTTCAATTGGTTGCCAAATTAAACCGATGTTCGGGCTAAAACTTTCACCATCAATACTACGTTGATAATCAGGATCATTACTGTCTTTCAAACGGTTGGTTGTCTTCGAATGGAAATAATCATAACGCCCACCGAGCATAACTTTGAAATAATCATTAAAGCTAATTAAATCCTGAATAAATAACCCATAAGCTTCACTTTGATTATAGTTATGCGTATTAAGCTTTAAATCACTGCCGTCTCGTGAGTTAGAACGCTCACCTGTCAATGGATTGACATATCCCCAAAGAATTGAACCATCTTGATTTTTATTTGCGAGTTTTGGTTCACGTTGCTCATAGGTCCAATCTGCACCCACTAGAAGGTTATGCTTTAAGCGACCTGTATCAAATTCACCACGAATATCAAAGCTATTACTGGTCGTCTTATTATTTGTTTGTTGCCAATAATAAATTTGAGAGATTTCCCCTGCATGGCCATCACAAGAACCAATGTTTTTAGCTACCGTCTGGTCACTCTTACAATACGTACCAGAATAAAAGTGATCAAAGTTTTGCTCTGCCTGACGATGACTTAAAGCCCAATGAAAGTTCCAATTTGGCGCGAATTCATAATTCAAGTCTGAACGGGCTATCTGTAATACGTCATTGACATAATCGCCTTTTTGCGCAAACCCTGTTTTGATCGAGGTTCCTTTTGGAAGCTCAGAAAATTCAGGTCCGCGATCTGGAACGCGATGCAATTTGTCATAGGTGTATTGCATCGTCCAAGTGAGTCCATCATCATTCTTATAAGTAAAACTTGGAGACAACATTTCGATTTTATTTTCAATGCCTGAACGGAAACTGTTTGATTCTCCATATTCGCCAGTCAAACGTACAGCCACGTTATCCGTTAATACTTGGTTTAGATCAACTGTTGAACCATAGTTATCATATGATCCACCATAAATACCAACAGAACTTTTAGAATCAAAATTGGCAACTTTACTGACCATATTGATTACACCGCCACCAGAACTACGTCCATAAAGTACTGAGGCAGGACCTTTTAAAATCTCAATTCGCTCAACATTAGCAGTACTACGGCGCACTTGCCCACTTTCGCGAATACCATCACGATAGATATCACCAGTATCTGCATTAAATCCTCTTAGGCTAATCCCATCTCCACGCATGTCATAACTCGTAGAAACACCCGGTGTTCCTTGCAACATGACGCTCAGATCATTGGCTCCATAGATTTTATATTTTTGAACATCAATGGTATCAATTGTCTGGGGAATATCTTTTTTCTTGAGACCGTTACGAGTCACACTTGCCTGTTCATAATCAATATAACTTTTGATTGGATCAAGCTCACTCATCGCCTCGATTTTAATTGTAGGCATAACAGCTGTTTGCGTATTTTCTTCGTTCGCAATCGCATATTGCGCTTGAATCAGCATCACCGTAAGTAAACTGAACTTAAAAACAGGCTTAGTATGTGCACTAGGTATCGAGAGACTCATAAAAATATCCAAACTCAAATAAAAATTAAAAAAAGCTTAAAAATATAAAAACGATACAATTTTAATAAAAATAATTCTCATTTTCATCATCTTTAAGTCTATTTTTTGCTTTTAGTGCTTATTTATCGCCCAGATGAGATAGATAGAGCGGATATAGTGAGTAAAAAATTGCCAAAAATATTTTTAACATCCATGTGTTATTCTTTTTAAATTCGATTCTTTTTAAACAATTTTACATTCGACTACGCACAAAATAATTCAATCTTTTTTAGGATTCTAATGAAACATCCACTCTAATATGGAAGATTGAGTGTTCTTAGTTCTTTATCGCTCAGTATAAATTCTACCCCTTGCCGCTAACAAGACGATTGATCTTCCTCTCCCCCTCCTCAAACTTCAGAAGTGATAACTGAAGGTATTCCACCGTTTCAAATAACGCTTTAAAAGAAACTCTAATTTTAGAGACTTAAATATTATGTATGATCGGTTAGCCACTACAATTTAACGGTTAAATCATCACTTATACGAAAGACTTCCCTCCTTAAATTTCACATTCATTCATATTTCGCTTTATGTATATTATGATGCAATTATCCACCAATAAAGATTCGAAGAGTTAAATGCGAGCAGAATTGAAAACTAAAATCATAGAAGTATGTGATGATAAAATTGCCAAAAAAGGCAGTAATGTTGGTTTATCTTTTTATGCATTTTTTGCCAATAAAAATGATGATCCTGAGCAGCTTATGGAAGCAGCACATTGGTGGATTATGGAACATCGATTAGATCATTTTGAAAAAGCAACTAAAATTAAAACACTCATCTTGGAACAATCAAACTGACTCGTAATAAAGACTGATTGCTTTAACTTGTGTTGCTTGAACTCAAACAAAAATATTTCCAATGAATAGCTTAATATCCATGTTTAAGTAAAAGGCAATTCATTTCCATTATGAAAAGAGCATAGTATATTGATTTTAAAACTCGTATTTATGTTCTTTTATGCACTCAAGAAAAACCAGTGATGCAGGCATCTTTTTGTGGATGGTGTATCAAACCATGCAAAAAATGGATTTAGATGCAGCAGCAATTTTTGCTAGTGTGCATTTACCTGACCAACCCCCAGATAAATTTGTTCGACGTGATAACTCAACCCAACAACGTTTTTGGCAAGCGGCTGAACAAATCAGTCAAGATCAAGATATTGGGTTACATGTCGGCGCAAATGTACCCGCCTTTCGCGGTCAAGTAATTGAATATCTTTTTTTGAGCAGCCCAACATTTGGTGAGGGATTAAAACGAACTGTTCGTTATCAAGCCTTACTTACGGATGCAATGTCCTTCAAACTGGATGAATCGAATAGCGACTATATGATCATCTCAGGTTTAACACACCCTGTAAGACATTACCTTGAATGTGCGATTGGAATTTTTTTAAATTTTTTCAAATATATTAGTCAAGATGCTTTTTCGCCTTTAGAAATTTGGCTGCCCTACAATGAGGGTGCTTGTTCTGAAGAATATCAAAAAATATGGAAATGTAAGGTTCAACTGGCACAAACTGAGGGTGCAATCTGTTTTGATCGAAAACTATTGGATCAACCCTCACCCGCTTACGAACCTGAATTATTAAAAATTCATGAGCATCATGCTAAATCACAACTTGAGCTTTTAGGTAAACATCAACTAATTACCGAAATAGAAAGAATTTTAGCAAGTGGCTTATTGGAGTCAGGTGAATTCGATCAAAATTGTGTAGCTCAACATTTAAATCGAAGTGCTAGAAGCCTCAGAGCAGATTTACAACTGATTAATACCAGCTATGAAAAAGTGATTGCACAATATAGAGAACGCCTTTCTCGACGACTTTTATCACAAACCCAAGAAACAATTGATCAAATCGTATATTTAACAGGATTTTCTGAACCCTCTGCCTTTTCTAGAGCATTCAAGTGCTGGACGGGAGAAACACCTACTGCATATAGACAACGTAAGCAATCTGCATTTGATTAAGTCGGCAATATAAAGCTGTCAGTTCAGTCAAAAAGAAACCTAATTATTTTTCTAAAATCCAACTCATGTTTTAAGAGGTTTTTTACATGATTGGTTTTCCAGTAGGTATATTCGTTGCAAATGGCATGGAATGGTATTTTCATAAAGTGTGGTTACATGAGTTCCCAAGCAAAAATAGAAATAGCCCTTTCTTTACCCATATTGCCCATCACAAACGTGCTCGTCTAAATGACTTTCATGATGAAGGCTATGCTGAATCTATGTTTAAAAATTCAGAAATGTATAATGAAAAATCAGCTTTAATTGGCTTAACCATTGCATCAACAGTGTTTCTACCAGTAGCGCCTTTTTTTACAGCGGGTTTGTACTATGGCATTTGGAATTATTGGAAAGTTCATGCCAAATCTCATCTTGATCCAGAATATGCCAAAAAGCGCATCCCATGGCATTATGATCACCACATGACTAGCAATCAAAATGCAAACTGGTGTGTAACTAAACCTTGGTTTGATTACATCATGGGGACTCGTGTTTTAACTGATGTATCGGATACCGAAACAAATCCTTTAGCGATTAAAATGCCATTATGGTTAGAAAAAAGAGTAAATCGCACTGCACGACGTCTACTTCCGAAAGCATTTGCTAAAATTGATAAGAATACACAAACAGATCAATTCAATTTAAGCCAAGGCATTGAAGTCGCACTTTAGAGAAGTTTAAGCAATAAAAAAGCCTAATCATAAAGATTAGGCTTTTGGCAAAACCAACTTATTCAATAAAAATTAAGCCGTTTTCTTCGCCATATTATTTTTACGAATCGTAATCATCAGCAATTGAACTGCTGCTGGGGTCACACCAGGAATACGGCTTGCTTGTGCTAATGTTTCTGGTCGTACTGTTTTTAATTTCAATGTGATTTCACGAGATAACCCTGAAATACCATCATATTCAAAATCAGCAGGGATTCGAGTTTCTTCAAGACGCTTTAATTGAGCAACATCTTCGTGCTGGCGGTTGATATACCCTTCATATTTCACAGCAATCTCAATCTGCTCACCAACTTGCTGAGATACCTCAGAACCTGTTAATTCAGCAATTTGAGTGAAGTTAATGTTTGGACGCTTAAGCAAATCAATTGCACTACATTCTTTACTTAAATCAGCACCTGTCATTTCAACAAACTTTTTACCCATTGGGTTGTTTGGTGCTGCCCATAAATGTTGTAGACGCGAAGTTTCACGCTCAACTGCTTCCATTTTTTCACTATAAGCAGCCCAACGTTCGTCATCAACTAAACCAAGCTCACGACCAATTTCAGTTAAACGCTGATCTGCATTGTCTTCACGCAACATCAAACGATATTCCGCGCGTGAGGTAAACATACGATATGGTTCTTTCGTTCCTAATGTAATCAAGTCATCAACGAGTACGCCCATATAAGCTTGATCGCGTTTCGGCGTCCATTCTTCTTGCTCCCACGCACGGCGCGCAGCATTTAAACCAGCAAGTAAACCTTGTGCACCCGCTTCTTCATAACCCGTCGTACCATTTATCTGACCAGCGAAATATAAGTTTTGAATCGCTTTAGTTTCGAGCGTGAATTTTAATGCTTGCGGATTAAAATAATCGTATTCAATTGCATAACCAGGACGTAGGATATGTGCATTTTCCATACCGCGAATCGAACGTACTAGGTTGAACTGAACGTCAAATGGCAATGACGTTGAAATACCGTTTGGATAAAGCTCATGCGTATCCAAACCTTCAGGTTCAAGGAAAACTTGATGTGAATCTTTATCTGCAAAACGATGAATTTTATCTTCAATCGATGGGCAGTAACGAGGGCCAACACCTTCGATCACGCCTGTGTACATTGGTGAACGATCTAAACCACCACGAATGATTTCATGGGTTTTTTCACTTGTATGGGTAATATAGCAATTGACTTGTTCTGGGTGCATAGAGACATCACCCATAAATGACATCACAGGTGATGGAAAATCACCTGGCTGTGGAGTCATGACTGAAAAATCAACTGAACGTGCATCAATACGTGGCGGCGTACCTGTTTTCAAACGACCTACTGGTAATTTAAGTTCACGTAAACGATGAGCAAGTGCAATCGAAGGTGGATCACCTGCACGACCACCACTTGAGTTTTGTAAACCAATATGAATCACACCACCCAAGAACGTACCGGTCGTCAACACAACTGTTTTGGTATCAAAACGAATACCCATTTGTGTTACGACACCTTTAACAGTATCGCCTTCAACAATCAGGTCATCAGCCGCTTGTTGAAAAATATCCAAGTTTGCTTGATTTTCTAAGGTTTCACGAATCGCGGCTTTATAACGGACACGGTCTGCTTGTGCACGTGTTGCACGTACAGCAGCACCCTTACGTGAATTTAGGATACGAAACTGAATACCACCTTTATCAGCAGCCAACGCCATTGCGCCGCCCAATGCATCAATTTCACGTACTAAATGTGACTTACCAATACCACCGATCGCTGGGTTACAGCTCATCTGCCCCAAAGTTTCAATATTATGCGTTAACAATAATGTTTGTCTTCCCATACGTGCAGCAGCAAGTGCCGCTTCCGTACCAGCGTGACCGCCACCAATTACGATAACGTCGTAAACCTTAGGATAGTGCATAGTGGTAAATGTGTATTCAAAAAATGACAGAGTATTATACAGGAGTTTTCCATTAAATTGACAAAAACAGTCAATATTCTTGTTTTTAACACTCCGTTGAAATGACTACAAAACACACAAAAAGTAACGTTATGTTGCAATTCAACCCTACTGTTAACATAGCGCCCCATAATCGGTAACTTGAACACCACTGTTTTATTTAAGGAATTTCTTATTCTAGATAATGCATAACAAATACTTTAGGAAAATGATATGAACACTAAGCTTTTATTATCATCGCTAATTTGTGGCTTATGTTTCACAACAGTAGCGGCACATGCAAATACCAAATCAAACACAGACCAACTCGCTCAAAAGTATGTGCAAGTATGTAAGAGCAAAAAACAAGGTGATATGGTTTCTTTTGCTCAAAAAGGTGTAATTTTCAATGGTGTTTGTCAACCAAATGACGCAGGTAAATTAGTATTCCAACCACCAATGCCTGCAAGTAATGCAATGCCTGAAACGCAAAGCAAGATTTCAGAAACACAATCTGCACCTCGTCCAGTAAGTGCGCCGATGCAGGCACCAATGCAACATCAAATGATGCAGCAACCACCAGCAATGATGGCACCATCGGGTGATATGGATCAAACTGCTCCATAAACTTATATTTTCAAAAAGGATGCTTAAATGCATCCTTTTTTATGGATTTTGAATACATAGATAGCTTAATTTCTAAAAAAATAGCCTTAAAATTGTAATCAGCTTATTTTATTGTCCCTTTCATGGTCATGAATCTATTACAATAATCGCAAATATATTTTCTTAGGTTTTCCTGTGAACTGGCTACAAATTCATATTACTGTTGATCAAAATCAAGTTGAACTCACCGAAACATTGCTTCTTTCTTTAGGTGCTGTCAGTGTGACTTTAGACGATGCAGAAGATCAGGCTTTACTTGAACCACTACCAGGCGAAACCCCTCTTTGGAATAAAGTTATCGTTACAGGGATCTATCAACAAGACGAAGAAGATCCAATCGATGTTGATACATTAGAAGCTTTCTTAAAAGCTCAACTTCCAGATGTTCCAATGCGCCATGAGTATTTGGAAAACCAAGTATGGGAACGTGCTTGGATGGATTATTACGAGCCAATCCAAATCGGCGAAAAATACTGGATCGTGCCAGAATGGTTAGAACCACCTGAGGCAGACGCGACAAACATCAAACTTGATCCAGGTTTAGCATTTGGTACAGGTAACCATGCAAGCACCTTCTTGTGCTTACAATGGTTAGGCAAAACCGATGTTAAAGACAAAATTGTCATCGATTATGGCTGTGGTTCAGGTATTTTGGGTGTTGCAGCATTGTTACTTGGTGCTAAAAAAGTTTATGCAACCGATATTGATCCACAAGCTGTGTTGGCAACAAAACAAAATGCAGAATTAAATGGCGTACTTGATCGCCTTTATGTTGGTCTCCCTGAAGAGTTTGATCAGGAGTTCAATCAACAACAAGCTGATGTGTTAGTAGCAAATATTTTAGCTGCACCACTAATGGCACTAGCGCCTGAATTCTCAACTTTAATCAAAAGTGAGGGGGAGTTCGCACTTGCAGGTGTAATCGAAGAGCAAGTTGCTGATGTTTCTAGTGTTTACTCTGAGTTTTTTGATATATTAGACATCGAAAAGCGTGAAGAAAACTGGTGTCGCATTTCAGGAAAACGCAAAACAACAATTTGAGAATACTTTTTCTTATGAGTGAAAAACAGACCCGCTGCCCCAAATGTTCAACTGTGTACAAAGTGACCCTTTCACAACTCAGCGTTGCTCAGGGCATGGTTTGTTGCCCAAAATGCATGATCAACTTCAATGCATTGACCAATCTTTTAGATTCAGAGGCGAATGAAACGGTTCCTAGCACTACGAACCGTTCACTCTTTTCATCAATACAACCAGACAGCTCATTTGCAGAAAAACAAATGCAGATATTGAGTATTTTTGATCAAAAAATTGAAAACTCAAATATCGACTTACTGACTTATTTAAATAACTTAAATTACTTTAATACCGAACCCGTTACAGCCCTTCCCAACCTAAACCTTTCGGAAGATGCCTTATTAATAGAGCACGAGCCAAATACTAAACAACACGGATGGCTTTATTACTCTTTATGGGGAATCGGCAATATTGTTTTAATTCTTGTGTTTGCTTTTCAAATATTATGGTTCAATCCAAAGCTTATGCATGAAAGCCCAGCATTGAATCGAATTTTCAATTATGCATGCGGTATTTTGACCTGCAAAACTTTAGACGAACAATATAAGTATCTCAGTTTTGAAAAAGTGAAAGTAAAACGTATCAGCAAAGATGAAACCAAGTTTTCTGGCGTGTTAATCAATCGCCATGAAAACAGCATTTTGATTCCTTCTATTAAAGTTGTTCTAAAAGAAAAGGGTGAAACCATCACCGACATCACATTGAAGCCACAAGACTATCTTGTAGACAGTCTAAAAATGATTCAACGTATTCCATCAAACAGTCCTTTTAGATTCGAATTTACCATTCCAAAAAGCAAAAATAGCTTTGATGACTATAGTTTAGAAATTGTACAGCCCTAAAAGCATAAAAAAGTGACAAAAAAACAAAAAAAAGTGCAGTTAATTTGCTCACTTTTTCACAGACAGTGGTATGATACGCGCCACGAATGCTTTGACCTACATACTCCTCGTTATTTATAGACAATAAAATCGTTAAACGAACTGTGCTTCTATCCCATAAGCGCATTGTTGGTTTTTTTGTTTTTGAAAGTAGGCGGTAACAAATATTTAACTATTGTTACGCTTATTTTTTACACAAATCGAGGAATTGTGGCAAGCTAATAGTCCTTTTGTTTTAGAGTCACTGTTTTAGGATCTAAAACAGGGCTCAGTAATTTAGACCACATTTATATATCGCTTTACCCAAGCGATATTTGATTTTTCGGATTAACACGCATGAATAGCAAATCTCCTATTTTTACGGCTCAATCTGATGTCGCTCTTCGCATCCACGTAGATCGCGCAGTTCGTCATTATTTTGCACAATTGCAAGGTGAGCAACCATCTCAAGTTTATGACATGGTTTTAGCAGAAATGGAGAAACCTCTTTTATCTGTGGTCTTAGAATATACTCGTGGCAACCAAACACGTGCCGCTGAGATTTTAGGCCTTAACCGTGGAACTTTACGTAAAAAGTTAAAAGCTCACGGTTTAATGAGTGAATAATTGATAAAATGCTCACGTTCTCGTGGGCATTTTTTTATGCTTAATCTGTAGACTTCAAATTGTTGACTAAAATCATGACTATCAAACGTGCTTTAATCTCTGTCTCCGACAAAACTGGAATCGTTGAATTTGCTCAAAACCTTGTAGCTCTTGGGGTAGAAATCCTATCTACAGGCGGCACATATAAGTTGCTTAAAGACAACAACATCGCCGTAGTAGAAGTTTCAGAACATACAGGTTTCCCAGAAATGATGGATGGTCGTGTAAAAACACTTCATCCAAAAATTCATGGTGGCATCTTAGCTCGTCGTGGTCTGGACGAAGCTGTGATGCAAGAACACAATATTGATCCGATTGATCTTGTGATTGTGAATCTTTATCCATTTGCTGCAACTGTTGCAAAACCAAACTGCTCTCTTGCTGATGCAATCGAAAATATTGATATCGGTGGCCCGACAATGGTTCGTGCAGCCGCGAAAAACCATGCTTCTGTGGGTATTATCGTAAATGCATCTGACTATGACAGCGTCATTGCTGAATTAAAAGCAAATGGTTCATTGTCATACGAAACGCGTTTCGATTTAGCTGTTAAAGCATTTGAACACACTGCTCAATACGATGGCATGATTGCGTCTTACCTAGGTGCGCGTGTTGGTAAAGTTGAAGGTGAAGCTGACTTATTCCCCCGTACTTTCAATACTCAATTGAATAAAGCACAAGATTTACGTTACGGTGAAAATCCTCACCAAAATGCAGCATTCTATGTAGAAGCAAATGCACAAGAAGCATCTGTTTCTACAGCGAAGCAATTACAAGGTAAAGAACTGTCTTACAACAACATCGCAGATACAGATGCGGCACTTGAATGTGTTAAATCTTTTGCAAAACCTGCCTGTGTGATTGTAAAACATGCAAACCCATGTGGTGTTGCAGTTTCATTAGACGGCATTAAAGCCGCTTACGATCTTGCTTATGCAACTGATCCAGAATCTGCTTTTGGTGGCATCATTGCATTTAACCGTGAATTAGACACGGCTACTGCACAAGCCATTGTCGATCGCCAATTCGTTGAAGTGATCATCGCACCAAGCATTGCTGATGGCGTACTTGAAATCACAGGCGCGAAAAAGAATGTCCGTGTGATGGTATGTGGTGACCTTCCAGCAATTGACGCTCGTGCTCCACAACTTGACTATAAACGTGTAAACGGCGGTTTGTTGGTTCAAGACCAAGACTTAGGCATGATCACGAAAGACGACCTTAAAGTTGTAACTAAGCGTGTACCAACCGAACAAGAAATTGATGACCTTATCTTTGCTTGGAAAGTTGCAAAATACGTGAAATCAAATGCAATTGTTTATGCAAAAAACCGTCAAACAATCGGTGTTGGTGCAGGTCAAATGAGCCGCGTGAACTCTGCTCGTATTGCCGCAATCAAAGCAGAACATGCTGGTTTAGTGGTTGAAGGCGCAGTAATGGCATCTGACGCATTCTTCCCATTCCGTGATGGTATTGATAATGCTGCAAAAGCAGGTATCAAATGTATCATCCAACCGGGTGGTTCTATGCGTGACGAAGAAACAATTGCAGCAGCTGACGAAGCTGGTATTGCAATGGTATTCACGGGTATGCGTCACTTCCGTCATTAATACCCCGAAGTCCCTCTTTTCTGCGATGCCTTAGTCGCATTAGAGGGACTTTTTTATTCTTAACAGGTATATTCTTAAATACGGAAAAGGGAAATAACTTAATAATGAATATTTTAGTTTTGGGTAGCGGTGGCCGTGAACATGCACTTGCATGGAAAATCGCACAAGATCAGAAAGTGGCTAAAATTTTTGTTGCACCGGGTAATGCAGGCACAGCAACAGAAGACAAATGTGAAAATGTTGACCTTGATATTTTAAACAACCCAGCGATCATTGATTTTGCTAAAGCCAATGATGTTGCACTGGTGGTTGTTGGTCCAGAAGCACCGTTAGTCAATGGCGTTGTTGATGCTGCTCGTGCAGCGGGTGTTAAAATTTGGGGTCCAACTCAATATGCTGCGCAGCTTGAGGGTTCAAAAGCATTTGCTAAGCATTTCTTAAAACGCCATAACATTCCAACCGCTTTTTATGATGTATTTACAGAAGTAGATGCAGCTAAAGCCTATGTAGAACAAAATGGCGCGCCAATTGTTATTAAAGCTGATGGTCTCGCGGCAGGTAAAGGCGTTATCGTTGCAATGACCAACGAAGAAGCTTTTGCTGCAATTGATGACATGCTTGCAGGTAACAAATTTGGTGATGCAGGTTCTCGTGTTGTAATCGAACAGTTCCTAGCTGGTGAAGAAGCAAGTTTTATCTGCATGATTGATGGTAAAAACATTCTTCCAATGGCAACCTCACAAGATCACAAGCGTATCTTTGAAGGTGATCAGGGTCCAAATACAGGTGGTATGGGTGCTTATTCCCCTGCTCCTGTTGTAACTGCTGACGTTTTCGAACGTGTCATGAATGAAGTTATGCGTCCAACTGTTGAAGGCATGGCTGCTGATGGTCATGTTTACACTGGTTTCTTATACGCAGGCTTAATGATTGATGAACAAGGTCAACCTCGTGTGATCGAGTTCAACTGTCGTTTTGGCGATCCAGAAACCCAACCGATTATGATGCGTTTAAAATCATCTCTTGTTGATTTAGTTGAAGCTGGTATTGATGGTAACTTACCGAGCGAAGCTGAATGGGATGAACGTAAGTCAATTGGTATTGTACTTGCAGCTGAAGGTTATCCTGAAACTGTACGTAAAGGTGATGTGATTTCTGGTATCGGACAATCTCCTGAAGATACAAAAATCTTCCATGCTGGCACAGCAACCACCGAAGATGGTCATATCATTACTGCGGGTGGACGTGTACTTTGCGTCACAGCATTAGGTGATACTGTACTCGAAGCCCAAATTAATGCACTAGAAGTATGTGGTCAAGTGACATTCACGGGTATGCAATACCGTAGCGACATCGGCTATCGTGCAATTGCACGTGAAAAAGCTGAATAAGCCATTCTCTAAAGAGGCCTTCTTCGGAAGGCTTTTTTATTCCTGAAAATGCATAAAAATAAATTCTATATTCATTATTTAGATATAAAATTCAGAAAAATATATATTCATTATTCCACTGATTCAGCTCAATATCTTTTCTGAAAAATTTATAAAACTATCATCCATTTATATTTACTATGAATGCAATTTCCCTCAAATAATCATACTCTTATACGCTTTAGTTCAATTTACGCCCCTATAACCTTATGTAAATTGTTGGTATGATTGCCCAAATTTTAGATGTTGTTTTTTTGTTAAACCAATGATATTTTTTTATTTATTTCAAATAATTAAGACATTGTAGTTTAGGGATTGAATTACAGCTAGATCCAAATTTGATGATAAAAATAATATGAAGTTTCTATTGTTCAAATAAGTTGTATTAAATTTGAACATGAATATTCATCTATTTTTATAATGTTGCAAGACGCAGATTTTAAAAGCAATTCACATGAATGTTTATGCATGATGCTAATTTGCAACATACAAAATTATTGCAATCACTAATGCTAGAGAAATACGAACATTCTCAACATTATTTCGATTAGGATTTATACATGAAAAAGCTGATTGGTCTTTTTTTAAGTGTATCTGTGTTATTGCTTGCAGCGTGCAGCAAACAACCAGATACAGCATCGACTGAACAAAAAGGTGATGCTGGCGCGTTGCAAACTGTTGTAATTGCTTCTACTGGTTCTGATGCAGACATTTGGCGCTATATCGCAACATTACCTGAAACCAAAGCTGCTGGCGTTAAATTAGAAATTAAAAACTTCACAGACTATGTTGCAATGAATACCGCGGTTGCAAACAAAGAAGTTGATTTAAATGCATTCCAATCATATGCATATCTTGTTGCTTTCAATGCGGCAAATAAAGATAAGATTGCACCTGTTTCAACAACTTACTTAGAGCCAATGGGTATCTACTCAAGCAAAGTGAAAAAAGTTGAAGAGTTTGCTGAAGGCGCAACGATTGCGATTCCAAATGATGGTGCAAATGAATCACGTGCTTTATTACTTTTACAAAGTGCTGGCTTAATCAAATTAAAAGCTGATTTCGACCCTGTAAAAGGCACACCTGCTGACATCATTGAAAACAGCAAGAAAATCGTAATTAAGCCAATTCAAATGGCAACTGCTGTTCGTGTTAAAGACGAAGTGGATGCAATCTTGTTAGGTAATACGCTTGCAATGGAAGGTGGTTTAAACGTTCTTAAAGATGCAATCTTCTACGAACCAATCGATCAAAGCACAAAATTAAATGTGAACGTTTTAGCAACGGCAGAATCACGTAAAGATGATGCTGTATTGCAAAAGGTTGGTGCGTTGTATCACACCGAAGCTGTTAAGCAATATGTACAAGAACATTTTGCTGGTACTAAGGTTGACGTGAACAAACCAACAAGCTATCTCACAGAAGCAAATTCGTAATATAATCCTCTCAACGAAACAGGCAAAGTGACTTTGCCTGTTTTTTCTTTTTTGCTTAGTATTGACGAACATGATCCAATTTAAAAACATTTCGAAACACTATCAGCTAAAGGGTCAGACGATTAATGCGTTAGACCAAATTAATTTAGAAATTCCTGAAGGTAGTATCTTTGGGATTATTGGCTATAGTGGTGCAGGTAAAAGTACGTTAATTCGTTTGATTAATTTGCTAGAGCGTCCATCACAAGGACAAGTCATTATTAATCAAAAAGACTTTACTGCAATGGATGCGCGTACACTTCGTCAAGAACGTGCAAATATCGGCATGATCTTTCAGCACTTCAATTTATTGCAAACAAAGACTGTCTCAGAAAATATTGAAATGCCGCTTAAATTACTTGGGCATAGTAAGATTGAGCGTGAAAAGCGCTTAGCAGAATTATTAGATTTTATCGATTTAAAACATAAGAAAGATGCCTACCCTGATGAATTATCAGGAGGTCAAAAGCAACGTGTAGGTATTGCTCGTGCGCTTGCCAATCATCCTAAAATTCTACTCTGTGATGAAGCAACGTCTGCGCTTGACCCACAAACGACCAAATCTGTTTTAGCCTTATTAAAAAAGATCAACCAAGAGCAAAACATCACCATTGTGATGGTGACACATGAAATGGATGTAATCGAGTCAGTGTGTGATTATGTCGCAGTAATGGAATCAGGTCATGTGATTGAAACAGGTTCAACACTCGATATCTTTAGCCAGCCCCAACATCCAACGACTAAAACATTTATTCAGACCGTGTTACAGCAACAACTCCCTGTCAATATTCTAAATAACCTTGAGCATAAGCATCATAAGAGTATCTATAACCTCCAGTTCTTAGGAACTTCAGCTCAAGAAACCGTTATTCAAGCGGTGATTAAACAATTTGATTTAAGCCTCAATATTCTTTTTGCCAATATGACTGAAATTAACGGAACTGTTATTGGCCAGATGTTTATTCAGCTCTTAGGTGATCCAAATATTATTCAGGAAGCAATTAAATTCCTTGAACAGCAAGGCGTTAAAGTTGAACAATCTGGAGTAAGCCAATGAGAGACTTCATCGTACAATGGCTAACAGAAGTCACAGCACCATTTTGGCATAGCTCACTGTCAATAGATCAATTCGTAACAGCTTTACAAGAAACATTTCAAATGGTGTTCTTCTCATTGTTGTTTGGTTGTATTTGGGGAATGATCCAAGGCATTACATTAGTCGTAACACGCAGTGGTGGTATTTTACAGAATCGCGCGGTTTATTATTTTCTCAATCCAATTGTGAATGCGCTGCGTTCATTGCCTTTCATTATTTTACTGATTGCAGTCATTCCATTAACCAAAATGATCGTAGGCACATCGATTGGAACATGGGCCGCGATTGTACCGTTAACGATTTATGTTGGTCCTTATCTCGGTCGTTTGATTGAAACCTCATTACTCGAAGTAAATGAAGGTATTGTTGAATCCGCTCAAGCGATGGGTGCATCACCTTGGCAAATCATTTTTAAGTTTATTATCCCCGAAGCTCGTAGTTCTCTGATCCTGAACTTAACGACTGGTACGATTTCTCTTATCGGTGCAACAGCGATGGCGGGAGCAGTCGGTGCAGGTGGTATTGGTGATTTGGCAATTTCTTATGGCTATCAACGCTTCGATACTAGTGTTGTGATTTTAACA
>NZ_DJLC01000118.1:0-6385 GCF_002434875.1 Acinetobacter sp. UBA6526
AATATTGACTTAAATTTCGCGCATTCTATAAACCATAGACTAATCTGTCTATATTTTTAATGTTACTTTATTGCAACTATTTAACTAATCTATTGAATTCTCATTATTAATCTCATAATTTCAATCATACTGTAGACTTAAAATAATTTTCTTTAGGCATATCAATCACCTCAACACAGAGTTGTATTTGTAAATCTATTTTTGATTTTAAATAATTTTTCTGTTCAAGGATGCTGAGCAGTAATTCACCTAATGATTTTTTTTGAGCATCAGATCGTCCACTTAATAAATAGAGTTTTAAATGGATATAAGCATCTTGAATTCCATTTACACCTATTAAAAAATTTTGATCTTTAAAAATACGAGACTTGATATCATGCTCACTAAATAGCATCGTATTGAGTAATACAGTATTTACGTCTTTCAAAAGTTGCAACGAATCTAAATCATTTAAATTAGAAGAATAATTCGTAATGATATGAGGCATTTATTGCTCCTATTCAATAAATAATAAAGCTAAACGCACTTGATCATAAGCCATCCTAGGACTTGTTGCTTCAACGATCGGTCTGAGTTTAATTGCACCATCATCAGTAAAATGTTCAGGATTTTTACGCTTATGCAAACGTTTATAAATCTTACGAACTTCTTCCACGACGTCATCACCAGGATTCGCTACAGTAATATCTAAACCTTGTTCTTTATGTAGACGAGATAGATGATTAATAATCGTTGCTGGCGTTAAACCACGCTCATGTGCAATATCTTCAATCTCATAACCTTCTTCAAATAAAGCACGTGTTTCTTCTAAAGTTGCAGCTGCATAATTCTGCTTCGCACCTTTAGCGAGTTTTTTCTCATTACGACTAATTTCCGTCGTATTTAACGTACCACCACAATGACGAATAAAGGCATTATGTTGTGTAGTTAAATCAATATTTTCAAAGTTCGTTTCAGCTTCAGTAGACAACTCCTGAAAACGGCGATCTGCTTTAATTGCCAAACTGTCTAGCTCTAAAGCCTGCTCATTGAAACCTAATAATTTAAGTCCAGTCAGAGACTTCAATCGAGATAAAGCAACGTAGCCCTGACCTTTCTCAAAAGTATGCGTTAGATTAATTTCTGCTGCTTCTAAGGTCATACCCTGACTCTTATGAATGGTAATCGCCCAAGCCAAACGTAAAGGAATTTGCTGAAAACTCGCAATCACCTTACCTGCCTCATTTTCAATTGACCAAGTTTCTGGCTCAACCAATAAGGTTGTGCCATCAGTCAATTTCACTTTAGGCAAAATACCATTTTTATCATCTTCCTCAAATCCAATGACTTCACCCAAGCTGCCATTGATGTAGCCCATATCAAAATTATTTTTTACAAACATAACTTTGGCATGCTTTTTCAAAGTAAGTTCTTCTGGTGCACGAACTGATGATTTCAAGGTTTCAATCAGCTTTTCATTACCATCTAAAACTGCATTAAATTGGTGGCTTTCATTATCGATTTCATTAAGATGCTGATAGTTAATATTATCAACATCCATATTGTGTGTATAAAGGCAGGTAAATGTCTCACCTATATCGTGCTGACGAGATTGTTGTAAAGCCGAAATATGATTGCCTTGAATATTTTGCGCGCGAATTGCATTTAAAATCTGGTTGAGAATTTCATCATCCTGACGATGTTGCTCCGTTAAGTAACACACACGAAATTTTGCTTCGACCCAAGCATCCGACATAAAACAAAATTTATCTCGATTGGCCTCGCCATTTCGGCCCACAGGAGGTAACTGGAAAAAATCTCCAGCTACAATCACTTGAATCCCCCCAAAGGCTTCGTCACTTTCTTTAAAGTATTTGAGGACTTGATTAACAAGATTGAGCTGTTTGGCGTGCAACATTGAAATTTCATCAATAATTAAAACTTGGGCATTTTCTAAATGCTCTTTTAAATATTTTCGCTCTTTCATACGCTTGAGATCATCATCACTCAAGCTATCTTTGATTCCAATTCCTGCCCATGTATGAATGGTCATCCCATTCATATGCGTTGCAGCGATACCCGTTGAAGCTGTAATTGCAACAGGTACTTTGCGTGCTTTTAAATAATGAATGTATTGATTTAACGTATAAGTTTTTCCTGCACCGGCTGAGCCCGTTAAAAAAACATTTTCCCCAGCTTTAAGTAACTTGAGTGCAGTCTCTTGTTTCATAATTTCTTCAGTCAAAAACAACAGCACATAGCTTAACGATTTTTTATGGAAAATAAAAATCTATGTCATGGAGAAAACTCATCATGCCTCACTTTTACATTGACATACGAAGGTTTTCATTTAATGTGTTTGTTAATGAATTCAGACTTGATATATAAAAATGAATAGCTCAAATCTCAATACATATCAAACAGATATATTAGGTGAAGATTATCAGCAAATGACCTTAGATTTTGCTGATGATTATGATGGAAAAGTTGTTGCGACTTTGATCCGAAAGAAAGCCGCATTAGCAACGAAAAAAGCCGTTCTCTATATCCATGGTTTTGCCGATTATTTCTTTCAAAAAGAAATGGCTGAGCAATTTAATCAACATGGTTATGATTTCTATGCACTCGATCTAAGAAAATATGGTCGCTCTAAACTCGCTCATCAAAAACTTTACTATGTGCTTGATTTGAGAGAGTACGATGCTGAAATCAGTAAAGCACTCGAAATTATTGGTCAAGAAAATCACAATCAAGTCTTGCTTGCTGGGCATTCAACAGGTGGTCTGATTACAACACTTTATGCAGCACATTACCCTGATCACCGCCTCATTAAAGCAGTTTGGGCAAATAGTCCTTTTTATGATTTTTATAAAAGTGTTATTGAGAAAAAAGTTGGCATTCCTTTACTCAGTGAGGTTGGTAAACGGTTACCGAATGCCAAATTTCCAAGTGGCTTAAATAAATGGTACACACCAAGTTTGCATAAAGATTTTTACGGCGAATGGGATTTCAATCTAGATTGGAAGCCTAAAACCATGCCTTTTGTGGATCTCTGTTTTGTTACAGCAATTCACGAGGCACAAAAAGAAATCCATAAAGGTGTTAGTCTAAAAGTCCCTACACTGATTATGCATTCGCACCAGTCTAAATACCCTCGTAAATGGGGTACGGATGCGCAACAAAGCGACGTTATTCTAGATGTTAAAGACATGACCGATAATGCTAAAAAAATGCAAGGTGATGTGCAGACTTTAGCAATTCATAATGGGCTACATGATCTTGTACTGTCAGCACCCGCTGTTCGAGCGGAAGTATATCAGCAGCTCTTTCAATGGTTAGAGCAAAAGATTAACTAGGATTAATTTTTATGAGGGAACTCCAAAAACTTGTTTTGGAGTTCTTTTTTTAATATTTCGCACCATATTTGAGCACCACAAAGTATATTATTCAAAATTTCCTACTTTTTTTGCATTTATCCTTTTCTCAAATAAATCTGCCTATTGGTAACTGATATAAACTCTCAAATGAAAAGAGAAAAAGCTTTTATTTTTACCATTTGGAATAAAAAAACCTAAAAATAAATCAGCACATCTAAATTTAGGCATTACTTTTGCACTGTTTGATACAAATTCACTCTGAGGAGTAAAGTTGTATGGAACAAGCGAACTCTGTATCTGCCCCTTCTTCGTCAAGCGCAGAAATTTCATCGGCTGAGTATTTTTCTCAACGTCAACTCAAACAAGGTACAGTCGGTTGGCTTCTCCTCATTGGCTTAGGTGTTGCCTATGTCATTTCAGGTGATTTTGCAGGCTGGAATTTTGGGATTGCCCAAGGTGGTTGGGGTGGTATGTTTGTTGCGACCATCCTCGTTGCAATCATGTATCTATGTTTATGTCTATGCATGTCGGAAATGGCGACAATGATGCCAACCGCAGGCGGTGGTTATAGTTTTGCTCGTGCTGCTTTTGGACCGTTCGGAGGTTATTTAACAGGAACAGCCATTTTAATTGAGTATGCAATTGCACCCGCTGCAATTGCTGTTTTTATCGGTGGCTATTGTGAATCCCTGTTTGGTCTCAACGGTTGGATAGTGTATTTAAGCTGCTATTTACTCTTTATGGGTATTCATTTAAAAGGTGCTGGTGAAGCACTTAAAATCATGTTTGCAATTACTTTAATTGCGGTCATTGCTCTGGTGGTATTTGTTGCGGCAATGGCACCACATTTTAGCTTACAAAATTTATTAGATATTCCGACCACCACGGCAACAGGTGCAAGCGCATTCCTTCCACAAGGCTATTTAGGTATTTGGGCGGCTGTTCCATTTGCCATTTGGTTTTTTCTTGCAGTCGAAGGTGTTCCATTGGCTGCTGAAGAAGCCAAAGACCCTGCAAAATCTTTACCTAGAGGTCTAATTGGTGCGATGTTGATCTTAACAGCCTTCGCAATCTTGATCTTAGTCTTAGGGGCTGGCGCTGCTGGTGCAAGTACATTACAAAACTCAGGCGCACCTTTAGTTGATGCATTGACCAAAGTCTATGGAACAGAAACATGGTTAGCAACCTTTGTTAATTTCGTGGGTTTGGCTGGTTTAATTGCGAGTTTTTTCTCAATTATATATGCTTATTCTCGTCAAATTTTCGCTCTGTCTCGTGCAGGATATTTACCAACCTCGTTATCACTTACCAATAAAAACAAAGCCCCCTATTTAGCCATTATTATCCCCGGAATTATCGGTTTTTTTCTCTCTCTCACTCGTGAAGGCGACTCTCTTATTTTAATTGCTGTATTTGGTGCAACCATTTCTTATGTGCTGATGTTACTTGCGCATATCAAATTACGCTTATCTAAACCTGATATGCCACGTCCTTACAAAACACCTGGGGGCATTTTTACTTCAATCATTGCCTTAGTGCTTGCCATTGCTGCGGTTGTTGCAGGTTTCGTGGTGAATCCTAAAGTTTGGTTTATCGCAGCTGCAATCTACGCTTGCTTTATTGCTTACTTTTTATTCTATAGCCGCTATCATTTAATTAAAGGTACGCCAGAAGAAGAGTTTGCCAATATCAAGGCAGCAGAACAAGAAGCCAAATAATATAAGGAAATCACAATGAGCTATCGAATTATGGTTGCCAATCAACAATATCATTTCACTGATTTAAAAACATTGATGGCAAAAGCAACACCTTTACGCTCTGGTGATGAATTGGCAGGGGTTGCTGCACTTGATGCAACAGAGCGTGTTGCTGCTCAAATGGCTTTAGCGGATGTACCACTAAAAACCTTTCTCAATGAAACTGTGGTTGATTACGACATAGATGAAATCACACGCTTGATTATTGATGAGCACAATCAATATGCTTTTGCTCCGATCTCTCATTTCACTGTGGGTGACTTTAGGAATTGGTTGTTGAGCGAACAAGCGACAACTGAAACATTATCTCAGCTTGCTTCAGGGCTTACACCAGAAATGGTTGCTGCGGTCAGTAAAATCATGCGCAATCAAGATTTAATTTATGTCGCAAGCAAATGCGAAGTCGTCACTCAGTTCCGTAATACCATTGGGTTAAAAGGTCATTTATCGACTCGGTTACAGCCTAACCATCCAACTGATGATGCACTTGGTATTTCAGCGAGTATTTTAGATGGTTTAATGTATGGCAATGGCGATGCGGTGATAGGAATTAATCCCGCAACAGACAATTTGCATAATCTTACAGAGTTGTTAAAACTACTTGATCACGTCATTCAAGAGTATCAAATCCCCACGCAGTCATGTGTTCTGACACATATCAGTTCAGGTATCCAACTGGCTGAAAAGAATGTACCCATTGATCTAATGTTCCAATCTATTGCAGGAACACAACGAGCCAACGAAGGATTTGGGATTTCACTTGATTTATTACAAGAAGGCTATGAGGCAACACTAGCACTGAATCGAGGGACATTAGGGCAAAATGTCATGTATTTTGAAACTGGACAAGGCAGTGCTCTATCCAGTAATGCACATCATGGTGTTGATCAACAAACACTTGAAACACGTGCTTATGCTGTTGCTCGAAAATATAAACCATTGCTGGTCAATACTGTTGTTGGCTTTATCGGCCCCGAATATCTCTACAACGGTAAACAAATTATCCGTGCAGGTTTAGAAGATCATTTTTGTGGGAAATTACTCGGTTTACCGATGGGCTGTGATATTTGTTATACCAACCACGCAGATGCAGATCAGAACGATATGGATGTACTCCTCACCCTTTTTGGTACGGCTGGACTTAATTTTATTATGGGTATCCCTGGCTCTGATGACGTAATGCTGAATTATCAAACCACATCATTCCATGATGCGTTGTACTTAAGACGACTTTTGGGCTTAAAACCTGCCCCTGAGTTTGCAGCTTGGTTC
>NZ_DJLC01000129.1:0-15884 GCF_002434875.1 Acinetobacter sp. UBA6526
GGACGCTGATTTTTAGGATCCCAACGGTGTTTGCTATCACGGAATGAATAAACACGTTCTTTAGCACGTGATTTTTCTTCATCACGACGCGCACCACCAAATGCAGCATCAAACTGATATTTGTCCAAAGCTTGCTTTAAGCCTTGTGTTTTCATGATATCTGTATATTTTGAACTACCATGATCAAATGGATTAATACCCGCTTCGCGGCCTTCAACATTTTGATGTACGATCAAATCAAAGCCATGTGTTTTCGCCATGTTGTCACGAAATGCAATCATGTCTTTGAATTTCCAACCTGTATCAACATGCAATAAAGGAAATGGAAGTTTTGCTGGATAGAATGCTTTTAATGCAAGATGTAACATGACCGCAGAATCTTTACCAATTGAGTAAAGCATTACTGGATTTTCAAACTCAGCTGCTACTTCACGAATGATGTGAATACTTTCTGCCTCAAGTTGTTTGAGGTGAGTTAATCTATTTTCAGTCATGTAGGCTTCCTCCTTTATTCATGTTACCCATAAAATCTATAAGTGGTCTTACACCACCACTTGGAAGACCGTGTGGAGGAACGAGTGCCATAACAACTCCAATTTTTCGTGATATCAAGGTTCTTACTAGAAGTTAATGAATAATCCAGTAAAGGTTATTCATTATAATAATTTAGACGGACTTCTTTAGCTTGTTTTTTCATATAAATATGCAAAATTATGATATGCATCTTTATGATGAGATAAAATTTACATCTCATTTCACATGATTTAAGACAATAAAAAAGAAGCCTTCAGGCTTCTTTTTTATTCATATCTTAGAATCGGAACATATTACGTTCTAATGGAATTTCAACACCCACAGAAACACCGCCATCATTGCCATTTACATCCGAGTCACTTACCCAACCATTAATTTTCAATGGAATCGTAGGTTTTAAATAATGTGTCCACGTAACATCCAAACCTTTAATCGTATCTGCTTGTGGAAATGCAGCATTATTATCTTCAACTCGTTGAGTCTGACTTACTTTTGCATACATCACTCTTCCGCTAAGACGATTCATTACATCAAAACGAATATCACCACCAACAGAATACATCTGACCATCGCCACCCATCGCATGTCCTAACGGGAAACCATGCTGATAATAACCATCTTTATAAGTGACATGGCTATACGAAATACCTTGAGCTTTTCCATTAGTACGTGTATCAGCCCACTCAGCATAAAGTTGATATGGCATATTTTTATAGCTAGAAGAAAAATCTGCACCGCCTAGATACATATATTTAGCAGGTAATCCTCCTGCTTCATCTTCACCTACAAATTGAGTATATAAACTTACAGGAACATCAAATAAAGGCTGTAAGAATAATCGACCATCAAATCCTGCAATTTGATTTGATGGATCAGCTTTACCTGTACCACCGTTATCCTTAGTACCCGTAAATGCATCCCATAACGAGCTTAAGCTTTCAGGACGCCCCTCACCACCCCATTGAATTACACGAGAAGCACCTAACTCTAATGCTGGGAACGGACGTGCTGTTAAACGTAAACCTATTAACTTTGTATCAGGAACAGCTTTGTAGTCATCTAATTGACCAGCAAATGCTTGGTACTGCCATGGTCCAATCCAAGACAACCACTTTGTTTCAAAGGCATTTTGTACAGCACGCTGAACTGTCACACCATAAACAGGACGACTTGCATCACCACGAATCAAGCTACCATCATGCCCAGGACCCCAGTAAGTTGGGATTTGACCAGCAACAACCCACTGATTCCAAAGTTTTCCAGCAATATATGAACCTTCAACATTTACATCATGCCCATTGTCAATTAGCGGGTCTTTTTCACCATTGACACGAATCTTAGCATCCCAATTCTCACCACCAGCATTGAATTCAACTGCTGCTTGGTATTGAGATTTTTGATTATCGCCAAATGCTTGAGGTACTGTTTTTAGATCAGTTCCAGCATGTAACCCAACTTTCACAGTTGCGTTATCCGCTTGCAAGGCATTGAGCACTGAATTCACAACCTTTTGTTGCGTGTTATTGCTCACTTGTGCTTGAGACAATGCTCTTTGGATTTCATCACCACTTAAAGGCCAAGTCGAAGTACTGATTTGAATCACACCTTGTTGATTTAACCAGTTTAGATCGGTACGTAAATTTTCATCATTCAGCACTAAACCTTGCGCAAATATCGTCGATGAAAAAGAAGCAAATAATGCGATGCAAAGCGATTTTTTTAGAAACATATCCAAACTGTTCTCAAGTTTATTTATGAGCACATAATCGTTTTTTTGGGCATGAATTTCAATCCTCAAACCAAACAATTACATTTATTAACCTAAGAAACAAAAAAGCCACTTCTAAAAAGTGGCTTTTTCAACATTAAACAACGACAAATTAGTCTTTGCGACGCATATGAGGGAATAACAATACATCACGAATACTTGGTGCATTGGCAAAAAGCATCACTAAACGATCAATACCAATACCCTCACCTGCTGTTGGAGGTAAACCATATTCAAGCGCTTCAATAAAGTCAGCATCATAATGCATTGCTTCATCATCGCCTGCATCTTTTTCTGCGACTTGAGCTTGGAATCGTTCAGCTTGATCAATTGGATCATTTAATTCCGAGAAGCCATTTGCCAACTCACGGCCACCAATGAAGAATTCAAAACGATCCGTAATGTGCGGATTATCATCATTACGACGTGCAAGTGGTGAAGTTTCCGCAGGGTATTCAGTAATGAATGTTGGTTGACGAAGTTTCGTCTCAACTGTTTCTTCAAACACGATCGTTTGTAATTTACCTAAACCAAAGCCCGGCTTAACCTGCTCTTTTAATACGTCTTGAGTAAACTTAGCTAAGAACTCACGATCATTTACATTTTCAGGTGTGAAGTCAGGGTTATGTTCAAGAATCGCATCAAACATTGAGATTTTCTTGAATGGACCTTTGAAGCTATAAACTTCATCACCATAAGGTACATCTGTTGAACCTAAGATATCTACAGCAAGTTTCTCAAGCATATTTTCAGTCAATGCCATCAAATCTTTATAATCAGCATACGCTTGGTAGAATTCAATCATTGTGAATTCAGGGTTATGACGTGTTGAAACACCTTCATTACGGAAGTTGCGGTTAATTTCAAAAACACGCTCAAAACCACCAACCACTAAACGCTTCAAATAAAGCTCAGGTGCAATACGTAAGTAAAGCTCCATATCTAGTGCATTGTGATGCGTTACAAATGGTTTTGCGGAAGCACCGCCAGGAATCACATGCATCATTGGCGTTTCAACTTCCATGAAACGTTCATTACTTAAAAATGCACGAATACCTGCAACCACTTGGGCACGAATTTCAAATGTCTTTCTTGTTTCTTCGTTTACGATTAAATCTAAATAACGTTTACGGTACTTCGCTTCAGTATCCGTTAAACCATGAAACTTATCTGGTAAAGGACGTAGAGACTTTGTCAAAAGTTCAAAGCCTTCAAGGTGAACATATAAGTCACCTTTACCTGAACGGCCAATATAACCCTCAGCAGCAATAATATCACCAAGGTCTAAACTTTTGATCGTTTCTAAAACATCTACTGGTAAACCTTTACGGTCTACATAAAGTTGAATACGACCTGTCATATCTTGGATCACAATAAATGACCCGCGGTTTAACATGACACGACCAGCAACTTTTACATAAACTTTTTCAGCACCTTCGATTTGTGCTTTGTCTTGATCTTTAAATTGTTCTTGTAGGTCAGCAGTATAATGCTCACGCTTAAATGTATTTGGCCAAGGACTCTTGCCGTTTTGTTTGGCAGTCTCTTGGATTTGCTTTAATTTGGCATGACGCTGTGCGATTAAATCGTTTTCGGAAAGAGTTTGTTCAGAAGTCGATTGAGCGTTTTGTTGCGTCATCTCTGCCTCGAGCTAAGTAAAAATGAAGTCGCATAGGATAGCAGATAACAACCGATTTTCGTATCGTTTCAGCTAGACAATTGAGAAAAAAACAAATCATTATCAATTCCCAAAGGCTATAGGCTCGTTTTACTCCATCAAAAATTAACAGACTCTTTATTATTTTTCAGCCAAATGCTTAACCATGGCAAGCCCTTGATCAAAGCCTTTATTTATAAATTCTGCATATTCAGGCTGTATATCAACTTCAACATGAAGTTGTGTAATACCATCCAAATCGAATAATAAATACTTTTCCAAAGCTCCTGACCAAGCTTTAACCTCATCACTTTCAGTATCCTCTTTACCGTCTTTGATCATTCCCAAATGTTTGAATATCACTTCTTGTGGTTCGTTTAAGCTTTCTATCGTCGAAATCATCCCATCACCTTCTCCACTATAGAAATAAGTTATTCCACCTTCTTTCCAGTCTGATTGCATCGTCGAGTTGCAAGCAAAAAATTTTGTCCAAGTTTCATAGCTCTCAGGTGTCCATAAAACATCCCAAACTTTCTGTCTGGAGGCATAGATTTTTATATTAAAAGATAAAGTTTCCATGTATTACATTCCTTAATTATTCTAATACCCCATGATAATACAGTTTCAAATGTTTATTTTTTATTCATACTATATCTATACGTTTACTGATTTTTTTAAGATATAGCAAAAATTATTTTACAAAAAATTAGAGTAATTGCTCAAATAACAAGAGTTTCAGCTGAAATTGCCATATCACTTTTTACATAAATGATTAAACTCTTGCATTTGCTTTACTTAAATGTCGTTCTGCGTAAAAATCTAACTCCTGATCAACACAAGTTAGTTCTATTGCTGCGATCATAACGACATTATGGAATAGTTTTACTGAAAGGCAACTTGAGCATACCTATCAGTTTGGAGAGTCACATGAAAAAATATCAATGTATCGTTTGTGGGTGGATTTACGACGAAGCAGAAGGTTGGCCACAAGACGGCATTGCAGCAGGTACTAAATGGGAAGATATCCCTGATGATTGGACTTGCCCAGATTGCGGCGTTTCAAAAGCTGATTTTGAAATGGTCGAAATCTAAATCATTCTAAAAGGCCATGATAATGATCATGGTCTTTTTTCTTATCATTTGTTTTATTAATGGAAAAATATTGGAGAATATCATGCATCCTATCGTCATTATCGGATCAGGTATGGCTGGTTATACCGTTGCAAGAGAATTTCGCAAACTCAGCCCTGAACAAGAACTTGTTATGATCTGTGCGGATGATGCGGTAAATTATGCAAAACCAACATTATCCAATGCTTTTGCCGGAAATAAAGCGCCTGAACAAATTGCTTTAGGTGACTCAGCAAAAATGGCAACCCAGTTAAATATGCGTATCGAAGCAGAAACGTGGGTAAAAGAAATCAAAGCTGAAAGCCATGAACTAATATTAGAAAAAAATGGTGAGACAATCACTCAACCCTATTCAAAACTTGTTTTGGCTGTAGGTGCTAACCCAATTCGTCTTGCGATTGCGGGTGATGGCAGTGATGATATTCATGTTGTGAACTCATTGATTGACTATCGTGCTTTCCGAGAAAATCTTGCAAAACGTAAAGATAAACGCGTTGTTATTTTAGGTGCTGGTTTAATTGGTTGTGAATTTGCCAATGATTTATTGCATAGTGACTATGATGTGACTGTCATTGATCTAGCGCCACAACCATTAGGTCGTTTATTACCAAACCACGTTGCAGAGGCATTTCAAACCAACTTAGAACAAGCAGGCATTAAATTTGCCCTTTCTACAACAGTTGAAAAAGTAACTAAAATTAATGATGGTGAAGACTACGCTGTAACATTGGCAAACGGTCAAACTTTAGTTGCAGATATCGTACTTTCAGCCATTGGTTTACAACCAAATACAGCATTAGCAAAATCAGCAGATATTCAAACTAGCCGCGGCATCATTACTAATACGCTATTAGAAACCAATCAACCTGATATCTATGCAGTTGGTGACTGTGCTGAAGTCAATGGAACATTACTTCCATTTGTGATGCCAATCATGCAACAAGCACGAGCATTAGCAAAAACACTTAGCGGACAAAGTACCGCTGTACACTACCCTGCTATGCCAGTCGCAGTGAAAACACCTGCTGCTCCATTAACCGTTCTACCAGCACCATTAGATGTAGATGTTAGCTGGGAAACTGAAGAATTTGATGATGGTATGATTGCGAAAGCGGCTGATGCTGCTGGCACATTGAGAGGTTTTGTTCTGTTAGGGGCAACGGCAGGGAAACAACGTTTAACGTTGACCAAACTTGTACCTGACTTGATTCCTGCTCAAATTTAAGGTTTAAATACGAGAGTTTATTGTAAAATGACTTCCAATAAACTCTCTAAATATTGTTTATAAAAATAATTCAATTTGGAATGAATGCCATGAACAGTGCCCTACAATTCAACGTGTCACCATATGCTCCATTTATGCAAGAAACTAAAGTTACCTTGGGTAATGGCATTGAATTACATGTAGAAATGGGTGGAAATCCTGAACATCCAACAATCTTATTGATTATGGGTTTAGGTGCTCAGATGCTGTTTTGGCCAGATTTCTTTTGTAAATCGTTAATTGATCAAGGTTTTCGCGTTATTCGCTTTGATAACCGTGATATCGGCTTATCTTCAAAAGTTCGCCATAAAGGTCAAAGGCTCAATACCATGAAATTAATGAGTCGCTTTATGTTTGGTCTTGCGAATGAGGGAGCACCTTATACACTGTATGACATGGCAGATGATGTTGCTATGTTAATCGATCAACTTGGCTTAGAAAAAACCTATATTCTAGGTGCTTCAATGGGTGGGATGATTTCTCAAATCGTTGCTGCAAAATATCCAGAAAAAGTAGAAAAAATAGGTCTGTTATTTACAAGCAATAACCAACCCTTACTCCCTCCTCCGTTTCCTAAGCAGTTATTTAGCTTATTGGGTAAGCCTGAAGCGCATGATGAAGATTCAATTGTAAATCATAGTTTAAAAGTATTTCACATCATTGGCTCTCCTGGTTATGTTAATCAAGTAGAAGCAATTCAAACTATTCGCAAATTATATCGCCGTAGTTTTTATCCAGCGGGTGTACTTCAACAGTTTTTAGCAATATTATGTACAGGTTCATTATTACCATTGAACAAGAATATTATTCAACCGACCTTGGTGGTACATGGTTCTAAAGACCGATTGTTACCGCCGAGTCACGGGAAAGCGGTTGCAAAAGCGATTTCCGGTGCTAAGTTTGAATTAATTCAAGGAATGGGGCATGATATTCCTGCTCATTTCATTCCACAACTTAGCGGTTTGTTTGCTCATCATTTTAGATCATCACACTAGGACACTATGGCTGCATTACCCTCATTAAGACAGCTATCATATTTAGTTACGTTGTCAGAAACCTTACATTTTACTGAAGCAGCGCGCCGTTCATTTGTCACCCAATCGACGTTATCGGGCGGCATTATGGAGTTAGAGCGTCTATTAGGTGGCGTCCTAGTTGAACGTGATCGTCAAAACGTCCGCTTAACCCCACTCGGTGAGCAAGTTGTAGCTCGAGCACGCGTATTACTTGCGGATGCTCAAGACTTAATGCGTTTGAGTCGAGAGATGAGCGAACCTCTCACAGGTGATTTGCATCTTGGGATTATTCCAACGATTGCACCATTTATTCTGACTCAGCTTCTTGATGAAGTTCATCAACAGTTACCTAAAATTCAATTACATCTACATGAAGCACAAAGTGAAAAGATTGTAGAAAAGCTTGAACACGGTAATTTAGATATGATCGTTCTTGCGCTTCCTTTTGATACACGTAGTTTGAAAGTTGAAGAAATTGCCAAAGAACATTTATTTCTTGTTTACAATAAAAAAGACACGAATGCAGCAAATGCAAACTCACTGGATGATCTTGATTTAACGCGTTTGATGTTACTTGAAGAAGGTCATTGTTTACGTGATCACGCGCTAAGTGCATGTCCTGTTGGCGAACGTAAAAATGATCATCGCTTAAAAGCAAGTTCGCTTCCAACCCTCGTTGAAATGGTGTCTTCTGATTTAGGCTTTACCCTACTTCCAGAAATTGCACTAAAAAACAGTATGATTCATTTCAATGAAGATATTGCTGTGAAATCGATTGAAGATGCGCCAAGCCGTACATTGGCATTGGTAACACGGAAAAGTACCCCACTCCAAAGTGAGTTTGATGTGATCCTGCAAATTTTGCAGAAAATTACCTCTCACTTAGAGTAAGAAAAAAGCCTGCAATCAAAATTGCAGGCTTTTTTAAATGATAAATAAAAATAGATTATTTAATTTCTAATAAGTTAACTTGCTCAACTTGTACATCACTCATACGTTGACCTTGATCAAGCAACTGATCAAAGTAAGCCTCAACAACTTTAGCCTGATCGACTGTGCTCTCAACTTTATACATACTTTGGCGAAATTCATTGCTAGAACGCAAGCCTTTGGTGTACCAAGCAATATGTTTACGTGCAATACGACATCCAGAATATTCACCATAAAACTGATACAACTCAGCCAAATGGCCTAACAAAACATCTTTCACTTCAGCAATATCTGGTGCAACTAAATGCTCACCTGTTTTCAAATAATGTGCAATTTCTCGGAAAATCCAAGGTCGTCCCTGCGCTGCACGCCCAATCATAATGGCATCCGCACCCGTATAATCTAAAACATATTTAGCTTTTTCAGGACTATCAATATCGCCATTCGCAATTAAAGGAATATGAATCGTTTCTTTAACTTGTTTGATTAACTCATAACGCGCGGTATTTAAATACATGTCTTCACGAGTACGACCATGCAAAGCTAATGCGGCAATACCTGCCTGTTCTGCACGCTTTGCGACTCGTAGAATATTTTCATGTCCGTTTAAAAAACCTAACCGCGTTTTTAACGTTACAGGGACATCAACAGCAGCAACAACCGTATCTAAAATTCGAGCGACTAAATCTTCATCTTGTAACAACGCAGATCCTGCAAGCTTATTACAAACTTTCTTGGCAGGACATCCCATATTGATATCAACAATTTGGGCACCATTTGCAACTTGATAACGTGCGGCTTCAGCAAGTTGTTCAGGATCCGAACCCGCTATTTGTGCTGATATAGGTGCAAGTTCACCATCAAAATTCGCCCGATATAGGCTCTTTTTACTCATACGCAAGGTTTTGTCCGCAGTCATCATTTCACTAACCGCATGACCAGCACCAAAGTATTTACATAACGAGCGAAATGGACGGTCAGTAACACCTGCCATTGGAGCAACAATCAAATTATTTGACAGTTGATATGAACCAATATACATATATTTTCTTACAAATTCTGATCAACATAGTATACTTCATTCGCCCATTCAGCTCATCTTTTTATGCAGTGCTGTCCAGATTATGAACAAACCCTCTTCTGCTCGTCCATTCATCAAAACACTTAGCATGCTTACTGCTTGTATCAGTTTAGTGGCTTGTGGAGATAGTTCATGGTGGTCACATAACAAAGAACCTGAAATGGAAGCTGAACAAATTCAGAAAGTCATTCCACCTCGCGTTAATGGTCGTCAGTCTTGGTCACAGGACATCTTCGACATTATGGAACAACTCAAAATTCCAAAAACCAAACAAAATGTATGCAGTATTGTTGCTGTGGTTGACCAAGAGTCGAACTTTGTTGCTGATCCAACAGTTCCAGGTTTAGGTGAAAAAGCTGTTCAAGAGATCAACACACGCTTAAATGAAAAGTTTGAAGCAAAATTAGGCGAAATGATTGGGGGAACTGTTGCTGGTTATTTTGAAGATGTTCTCAAAAACCAACCAACACCAGAAAATAATTACATGAGCCAAATGCGTAAAGTAAAAACTGAGCGCGAACTTGATCTACTTTATCGTGAAATTTTTGACTACATGTCTCAACACTATCATGTGAGTGCACTCACAGGTGCAGCTAAGCTGGTTGGTCAAGACATTGGCGAAAAGATGAATCCAATTACCACTCTGGGTTCTATGCAAGTCCATATTAACTACGCAAAAGAACATAAACGCCAAAGTGGAAACATTGCTGAATTGCGTAATGATCTTTATACCCAATATGGCGGCTTATATTATGGTATTCATCGCCTGATGAAATACCCAGCAGATTACGACAAAGCAATCTATCGTTTTGCTGATTATAACTCAGGCATGTATTCCAGCCGTAATGCTGCGTTTCAGTCTATGTTAAATGCACTCACGGATACTGAAATTAGTTTGGATGGTGACTTATTACTGTACAACAAAGACGGCGGTATCAAAGCAACACAAAGCCAAACTGAAAAAGAGCTAATCGCTGCATTTGCACAAAACAACGTGCTCGTTACACCAAGACAAATTCGCTCTGACTTGAAAAAAGAAAAGGAAAAGAAATTTGAAGATACGCAAACTTATTTAGCTCTACAAAAACTTTATCAGAATAAAACCAATAAAGAACCAATGTATGCGGTGATGCCGCAAGTCGTCATTTCTGGGCCTAAATTAAGCCGTGACTACAATACAAATTGGTTTGCTAGCCGTGTAAATGGAAGATATGAATCATGCATGCAAAGAGCGAAACGAATAAAACTATAAATCTTGCTTTATTTGATTTCGATGGAACACTTTATCCCAAAGACAGCTTTACTGGGTTTATTTTCTATACCCTTTCAAAACGTCATATTGTAAAAAATGGACTGAAAATCCTGCCTTGGATTCAAGCCTATTATTTAAAGCTATATCCAGCACATGCGATGAGACCACGTTTATATCAAAGCATGTTTAAAGATATACCTTTAGATTTTGTGGATAAACTAGCCCAAGAATATGCGCAAAAATTAATTAAAAAACTTGATCCTGATTTGCTGCATCAGCTAAAACTCCACCAACAACGTGGAGACAGAGTTGTTTTAGTTTCGGCATCAATTGATCTTTATTTAACTCATATCTGCAAGTATTTAAATATTGAATTAATTTGCACTAAAACAGAATATAAAAATGGATTATTAACAGGCTTTTATCGATCAGAAGATTGTAGCTGTGAACAAAAAAAGTTTCGAATTATGAAGCAGTATCAACTATCTGATTATCAATTTATCTATGCCTATGGCAATAGCGAAGAAGATTTAGAAATGTTATCGATTGCAGATTATCCATATATGGTAGGCGAAGAAAAAGCTTTACCAAAATTAAAACCACAGGCACTCAAGATTTGGCAAAACATGAGTGAAATATAAAAAAAGCTCGCTGAATGCGAGCTTTTTTCTTTTCAGCAATTTAATAAATCGCCATATGATCGCGGTGAATCATTTCTAAAGAACGTGCTTCACCTAAAACTTGATAGACTTTTTCAGAAGATAAACCTTTGATTCGCTCGGCTGAAGTTGAACTAAAATTAACTCGACCAACAGCGACACGACTGCCACGCTGATCAATACATTCAACCACATCACCACGCGCAAAATGCCCTTGAATGTCTTTCACACCGACAGGCAATAAACTACGATGTTTGAGCTTAATTGCCTCAACTGCCCCCTCGTCAATCACTAAACGACCAGCAGTTTGTAGATGTGCTGCCAACCATTGCTGATGCGCTGTAACACGATCATTATCCGTGGTGAATAAAGTGCCTAACATTTCACCCGCCATTAAACGAGCTAAAACATTATCACTTTCACCGCTTGCGATTAGCGTCGGACAGCCAGACTTTGCAGCCAATCGTGCAGCACGGACTTTGGTTACCATACCGCCACGACCAAGCACACCGCCACCACCAGCCATTTCAAACAGAGTGTCATCTAAGGCACGAACAGCGGAGAACAACTTCGCATTTGGATTACTTCTTGGATCAGAATCAAACATACCCTGTTGATCAGTTAAAATAATCAACAACTCTGCATGAACTTGACCCGCAACCATAGCTGCTAACGTATCATTATCACCAAATCGAATTTCATCTGTAGAAACAGTATCATTTTCATTGATGACAGGAATAACACGCCAATCAATCAAATTTTGTAAGGCATCACATGAGTTCAGATAACGACGACGATCTGCAAGATCATCGTGCGTCAATAAGACTTGTGCTGTTTGGATACCATGCTGCTCTAATACACTAGACCATGTATGAATCAAACCCATCTGTCCGATGGCTGCACAAGCTTGCAAACTGGGTAGATCGGTGGGTCGACTCGCAAGCTTCATGCGTACCATCCCTTCTGCTACTGCGCCTGAAGACACTAAAATAATCTCATGTCCAGCATTGTGTAGATCAGCAATTTGTTTCGCCCAATGCGAAATTGCATTTAGATCTAGACCTTGCCCATTTGCAGTAAGTAAAGATGATCCGATTTTAACAACGATTCGTTTACACGTATTGAGCTGACGTTGCCCATCGACCACTTCTATCATTTTTTCCTCGGTTTACTAGTCACGAACGTAGATGCTTTCTACGCCGCCATCATCTTCATCGTCATCAAAGTCTTCATCATCGTCAAAGTCAGCTTCACGTTGAGCTTTACGCATTGCACGATATGCTTCTTTTGCTGCGATGGTTTGTTCACGTGTCTCAGCTTCAAGCTGCTCACGGAATGCTTTAATTTCTGCTGCGTACTCTGGATCTTCAACTTCGCGTTCACGTTGTTGTTCGATTTGATCCATTAAGTAATAAACCACATCCTTGGTTCCTTCTGACATAAGACCAGAAGTTTTGAATACTGGACCAGTCCATTGCAACTCATCAAGAATGTGCTGACACCACTCTTCTCTTGACTCTTCAGGAATTTGATCAAGCTTATTTAATACAAGAACCACAGGAAGTTTTGCCAATGTCGGAGAGAATTTTAATAACTCACCTAGAATTGCTCTTGCATTGTGTGCTGGGTCAGAACCGTCAATTGGCTGAACATCAACAATATGCAAAAGAATACGTGTACGAGCCAAGTGTTTAAGGAAACGAATCCCTAGACCTGCACCCTCTGCCGCACCTTCGATCAAGCCTGGAATATCAGCCATTACAAACGAACGATGGCGATCAGCATCGACCACACCTAAGTTTGGCACCATTGTCGTAAATGGATAATCAGCAACTTTCGGTTTTGCTGCGCTAACTGCACGGATAAATGTCGATTTACCCGCATTTGGCATACCGAGTAAGCCGACATCAGCAAGTACTTTAAGTTCTAAACGTACTTCACGGTATTCACCTTTGATACCATGGGTACATTTACGTGGAGCACGGTTAGTCGATGATTTAAAGTGTGTGTTTCCTAAACCACCATCACCACCGTTTGCAACTTTCACACGTTGACCATCAGCAACCAAGTCACCAATAATATCGCCTGATTCTGTATCAACAATGGTCGTACCTACAGGTACTTTTAAAATGACATCTTCACCGCCACGACCAGAACAATTCGCACCTGAACCATTTTTACCACGTTCAGCACGGAAGCGACGCGTATATCGGTAGTCTACGAGCGTGCTAGTGTCATCATCGGCTTGAATATAAATACTTCCGCCACGTCCACCATCACCACCATCTGGGCCACCAAAAGGGACAAATTTTTCACGGCGAAAACTGGCTACGCCATTGCCACCGTCGCCAGCCTCTACGGTTATGACTGCTTCATCAACAAAGCGCATGTGCCAATCCTCTGAAATCTTAAAAGCGGACTATTTTGCCACATTTTAATAAATTTCTCGAATAGAATAATCAGCAAATACGTATCAAACATTAAAAAAGATTTTTATTCCTATTAAGGTTTCACATTCTTCAATGGCAACTCCATCTGCATATCTAAATTTGCTTTAGTTTGCTGAACTGAGTTAAACATCGTGGCATTAAAAGATGAGATATTACTCATATTCACCGCATCATTCATATAAAAGCTTGGTTTAAACTGATGTTTCACAGGTAAATTTACTGATTCATCAAAACCAAAATGAACAGGGCCACTAAATACGATTTTTACAGGAACGGTATACGTCCGCTTCAATTGAAATGGAATGTCGAGCTTTACGGGTACATCTAGTTTTAATGGAAATTTCGGTAATAGTTTATTTTGGTAAATTAAGTCAGTACTCGTTTCAACAGGCATGACCTGATCAACTTTGAGCATTGTTTCATAGTTAATATTTACGGTAATCGGTGTTTCTACTTCAAAACTTAAATCCGCTAAATATTTACCTTTCAAAGGAAGTTGTAGAGTTCGATCAATATCCAAGGTTGTATTGAGTTGACCCTGTGATTTTACTCGTAAATGATCACCCACCTGAATTTGTGTAGCCAATGATTCAGGCAGGCGGATATCCGCCTGCTGGGCAGAAACAATCAAAGATGCTTGTATATTCAAATACAGCCAAAACAAGATCGCAACTAACGTTGTGAGTATTACAAAACTGATCACAAAGCTTTTAATTGATTTGGTGATATCCATTATTCACCTATTTTTACGTCACGAGGTTTTGCAGGCTCATCTACAGGTTGAGTTTTAACTCGATCCAAATACATCGTTGAAAGTGGAATTTTCAACTCCCCTTCAGCAATTTTAACTGGAAGCGTATTTTTTACGTCAACCGATGCATTTAGCTCAGATGTAATAGGTACATTTAATTTGCCTTGAATAGGAATATTGGCATTAAGTTGTGCTTTTAATGGGATATTTAAGTTTTCTTTTAAAACAGTACGAACTGGCGCATCAAATTTTAAATGAACTTTTTGATTTAAAGGAACTTGGATATTAATCGGCACATCCAGTTGCAAAGGAATAGACCCTTTCAAGGGTAAAGTGACATCTTTACCTAAAATTTTAACTTGGACTTTTGTATCGATTGGCAGACTTTGATTAACCTTAATCGTTTCATTGACAGGAATTGTGGTGCTGATCGGCACCAAATTATCAAAATACACCCGTGGTGTTAATGTTTGTGTCAACGGAACATTCAGTTGCTCATCTATTGGAATTTTTGCATCCACGCGGCCATCCACATCGACATTTAATGCATCTTTCACTTTAACACGAACTTGTAATGGCTCTTGTAAATCAATCGCAACATCTTGATTTTTGAGTGGGATATAAATATTAAAATGTTTAAATACCCACATGGCAATATAAACACCACATAGGTTAGCAACAATAATTAGGCCAAAAATCGCCAGCACACGTTTAAACTGCAACAATGAAGTATTCCTAACAAATCATTTCCCTTTGTGGTTATTCTCATCGATTTTTATGTTTTAATCTGCATAGATTCTGTACAGTCAATAAAAAAGCCCAGTTTAAACTGGGCTTTTTTATTGTATAGCTTTGCTAACAAATATTATGCATTTGTTTCAGCAGGAACTTTCGCATAGCTTACGCCACACATTTGTTCAGCGATACGTAATACTTGGCAGCTATAACCAACTTCGTTATCGTACCAAACATAAGCAGTTAAACGGTTACCAGAAGTGATTGTTGCTTGCGCATCAAATACACCTGCTGTACGAGAACCGATAAAATCGCTCGATACAACTTCTGTTGAGTTGGTATAACCAATTTGACCTTGTAACTTAGAGTTAATCGAAATTTGACGAATGTATTCGTTCACTTCTTCACGATCAACTTCTTTGTCTAAAGTTAAGTTCAAAATTGCAAGAGAAACGTTTGGTGTTGGAACACGTACTGAGTTACCAGTTAACTTACCTTTAAGTGCTGGTAATGCTTTTGCAACTGCTTTTGCAGCACCAGTTTCAGTAATAACCATGTTCAATGTTGCAGCACGACCACGGCGATCTGCTTTGTGGTAGTTGTCGATTAAGTTCTGGTCATTTGTAAATGAGTGAACTGTTTCAACATGACCATTT